>NZ_JBXWSG010000021.1:0-50493 GCF_059613305.1 Ruegeria sp. BHSB056
CGCCTAGCCCGGTGTAATACGGTGCCAGCGGTTGAAAGGGAGGTCTTGAGATGCCCGTAAAAAACAGACTTGCGGAAATGCATGGCGAGATCACCGAATGGCGCCGCCACCTGCACGCCCATCCGGAGCTGATGTATGACGTCCATGAAACTGCGGCATTTGTTGCCGCACGTCTGAAAGAGTTTGGAGTGGACGAGATCACTCCGGGCATTGGCAAAACAGGTGTTGTCGGGGTGATCAAAGGGCGCACGGATACGCAGGGGCGCGTCATCGGCCTGAGGGCGGACATGGATGCACTTCCGATTGAAGAGGCGACAGGGCTGGACTATGCCTCGACCGTGTCGGGCAAGATGCACGCCTGCGGACATGACGGGCACACTTCGATGCTGCTTGGGGCCGCGCAGTACCTTTCCGAGACGCGCAATTTCGATGGCACTGTGGTTCTGATCTTCCAGCCCGCCGAAGAAGGCGGGGCCGGCGGTCTGGCCATGTGTCAGGACGGGCTGATGGACCGCTGGGGCATTCACGAGGTCTATGGCATGCACAATATGCCCGGTCTTCCGGTGGGAGAGTTCGCAATTCGCCCCGGCGCGTTGCTGGCCTCGTCCGATGAGTTTGAAATCACCGTCACTGGCAAGGGCGGACACGCCGCTGCACCGCATGAGGCGGTGGATACAACACTGGTGGCCTCGCACATCGTTGTTGCCTTGCAATCGGTGGTGTCCCGGACCGTTGACCCGATCAAGCGAGTTGTCCTCACCGTTGGGACGTTTGTGACGGACAGCGTAGCGTCGAACGTGATCGCTCATACGGTTCGTTTGCAGGGAACCGTGCGGACACTTGACCCCGAGTATCGCACAATCGCCGAAGAACGCGTGCGCCGGATCGCCGAGGATACAGCCTCGGCCTTTGGCGCGAAGGCGGAGGTTATCTGGACACCGGGATACCCGGTGACAGTGAATTCCGAGGCCGAAACAGGCTATGCCGCCGAGGCGGCAGCTGCGGTTGCGGGCAAGGTCAACGACAGCACGGACCCGATCATGCCGTCCGAAGATTTTGCCTATATGCTTGAAGAACGCCCCGGCGCGTACATCTTTATCGGGAACGGGGATACGGCCATGTGCCACCACCCGCAATACAACTTTGACGACGACGCGATCCCCGCCGGTTGCAGCTGGTTTGCCGAACTTGTGGAACGACGATTGCCTGTCGCATGAAACAGAGAGAATGACATGCCGATCAAGAACCGTCTCGCAGAGATGCATGATGAGATCACCGGTTGGCGGCGTGACATTCACCAACACCCGGAAATTCTGTACGACACTCACCGCACCAGTACGCTGGTTGCGGAAAAGCTGAACGAGTTTGGTTGCGACGAGGTCGTGACTGGCATCGGTCGCACCGGAGTCGTTGGTGTCATTCGCGGCAAAAGCGACACACGGGGCCGTGTGATTGGCCTGCGCGCCGATATGGACGCCCTGCCGATGCAGGAACAGACCGGGTTGGACTATGCCTCAGAAATACCGAATGCGATGCATGCATGCGGTCATGACGGGCATACTGCGATGGTTTTGGGGGCCGCCAAGTATCTGGCAGAAACCCGCAACTTTGATGGCACGGCAATTGTGATCTTTCAGCCTGCCGAAGAGGGTGGGAATGGCGCCGAGGCCATGTGCAAGGACGGTCTGATGGATCGGTTCGGCATTCAGGAAGTCTATGCGATGCACAATGTGCCGGGTGTTCCTACTGGGCAGTTTGCCATTCGTTCGGGCCCGTTGCTGGCAGCGGCGGACGAGTTTGACATCCATCTTGAAGGGCGCGGCGGCCACGCGGCAAAACCTCATCAGACGATTGATACAACGGTTATGCTGTCGCAACTGATCGTGGCGTTGCAGACGATTGTGTCGCGCAACGCGGACCCGATTTTGCAGGCCGTGCTGTCTGTGACCTCGGTTGAGACGTCCTCGAAAGCGTTCAACGTGATCCCGCAATCAGCGCGGATACGCGGCACCGTTCGGACCCATTCCAACGAGTTGCGCGACCTGATCGAACAACGGCTGAAGGAAGTCTCGGAAGGGACCGCTGCAACATTTGGCGGGTCTGTGAACGTCACTTATTCGCGGGGTGTTCCAGTGACGATCAATGCCGAAGCCCAGACGGGATATGCAGCAGAGGCTGCGGTGTCGGTTGGGGGCAGTTGCATTGAAGCGCCGATGGTGATGGGGGGCGAGGATTTCTCGTTCATGCTGGAAGAGAGGCCCGGGGCATTCATCGTCTTGGGCAACGGTGACAGTGCCGGACTGCACCACCCCGAATACAATTTCAATGACGAGATCATCCCCATTGGGTGCTCGTGGTTTGCGGAAATGGTCGAGCGCCGGATGCCGGCGGCGTGACCTGAATCAGGAGAGAGAAAAAACATGCCAGTCAAGAACCGCTTTGCCGAATTGCAGAATGAAATCACGGAATGGCGAAGGGATCTGCACGAAAATCCAGAGATCCTGTTTGAGACCCACCGCACCAGCGCGAAGGTGGCCGAGAAGCTGAAAGAGTTCGGATGCGATGAGGTTGTAACCGGTATCGGACGTACCGGCGTTGTGGGGGTGATCAAAGGCAAGTCGGACAGCAAGGGAAAGGTGATCGGCCTGCGCGCAGATATGGATGCTTTGCCGATACATGAGGCAACGGGGTTGGACTATGCCTCGAAAACACCGGGCGCGATGCATGCCTGTGGCCATGACGGGCACACCGCGATGCTGCTGGGGGCGGCAAAGTACCTGTCGGAAACCCGCAACTTTGACGGCACTGTTGTTGTGATCTTCCAACCTGCTGAGGAAGGTGGTGGCGGGGGCCGCGAAATGTGCGAAGACGGCATGATGGACCGTTGGAACATTCAGGAAGTCTACGGCATGCATAACTGGCCGGGACAGCCTGTCGGCAAGTTCGCAATCCGACCGGGGTCGTTCTTTGCGGCAACCGATCAGTTCGACATCACCTTTGAGGGTCGCGGCGGGCATGCGGCCAAGCCGCATGAGACCGTGGATACCACAGTTCTGGCAGCGCAGGCTGTCCTAACGCTGCAAACGATTTCTTCGCGCAATGCCGACCCGATCGATCAGGTCGTGGTGTCCGTGACGTCGTTCGAGACGTCATCAAAGGCATTCAATGTGATCCCTCAGACCGTGCAGATCAAAGGCACCGTGCGCACCATGAGCAAGGGCATGCGGGATCTGGCTGAAAAGCGGATCAACGAGATTTGCAACGGTGTTGCGGCCACGTTTGGCGGCACCGCTGACGTGACCTACATTCGTGGATATCCGGTGATGGTGAACAGCGACGAGCAAACAGAGTTTGCGGCGGACGTGGCCCGGTCGGTGTCCGGTGATTGCGACGAGGCACCTTTGGTCATGGGGGGCGAAGATTTTGCCTTCATGCTGGAGGAACGCCCAGGCGCTTATATTCTTGTGGGCAACGGTGACACCGCAATGGTTCATCACCCGGAATACAATTTCAACGACGAAGCCATTCCGGCCGGATGCAGCTGGTGGGCGGAGATTGTCGAACAGCGGATGCCAGCCGCCTGATGGAGAGGGTGGGGGCTCTGCCCCCACACCCCCGGGATATTTCTAGCCAGATGAAGCGGGATCCTCTGCTTGCAGATCAAGCACCGTGCAGAGGGTTTCGACGACGGCATCCAAGGCGGTCGA
Organism: Ruegeria sp. BHSB056; assembly: GCF_059613305.1. NCBI lineage: Bacteria > Pseudomonadati > Pseudomonadota > Alphaproteobacteria > Rhodobacterales > Roseobacteraceae > Ruegeria > Ruegeria sp. BHSB056. The sequence continues at coordinate 3,708 of NZ_JBXWSG010000021.1, forward strand.
CTGCGTATTGACGCAGGATTGTGCAGCCCTTCGGGCCGCTTGAAGGGCATTCCGGTCCGACAACCAATGTGAAACGGCCTCAGAGAGGTCAGCGGATGTCTGGACCTCGACAGCGCCCTTGGCGTCGATCAGCGGGGCAAAGGTTTCTGCAAAGTTGAAATACCCCGGGCCGGTGATCACGGCGGCCCCGGCCTGTGCCGGTTCAAATGGGTTGTGTCCGCCAATTTCTTTCAGTGACCCCCCAAGGAAAACGATCGGGCAAAGCGCGTACCAGGTTCCGGTTTCGCCCAGTGTGTCGGCAACATACACCTGCGTCGTATCTGTGATCGGTGCGTTTTTTGACCGGAAGGACGCCTTGAGCCCCGCGTTGTTCAGAAGTTCTGCAACCTCACCGCGTCGTTCGGGGTGGCGTGGGATCAGTAGCAGCAGAAGGTCGGGCCAATGCTGCAACAATGCTTTGTGGGCTGCCAGAACGCTGTCTTCTTCTCCGGCATGGGTGGAACTGGCGATCCAGACCGGTTTGGCGGCTAATTGCGCGCGAATGTCATCCAGCGTGTTCTGGTCCACAGGCAGAGGATCGGACATGGCCTTGAGGTTGGTGCCGGGCTGCACGCGTTGGGCAGGGGCACCCATGGCAATCAGGTCGGCAGCTGTTTTGTCGTTTTGCGTCAGGAACAGGCGAAACTTATTCAGAATAAACCTTGCCGTTTTAGGGCGCTTCTTCCATCCGGCGACAGATTTGTCCGACAATCGAGCATTCAGCAGAGCCAGTGGAATGTCGCGCCCTGCGCTTTCGACAATCAACCGCGGCCAGATCTCGCTTTCGACGAAGATCCCGGCATCGGGTTGCCAATGGTCCAGAAAGCGTTGGACCGAGTTGGCTGTGTCAAGCGGCGGGTACTGGTGCCGGGTGCGGGGCGGCAAGCGCTTTTCGATCAGGGCCGCTGAGGTTGGCGTGCCTGAGGTGATCAGAAACTCGGATTTGGGAAGGCAGGTGCCCAGCCGATTGATCAGAGTGAGGACCGACAGGCTTTCGCCGACGCTGGCGGCGTGGAACCAGATCAACTGCCCTGCGGGGCGGGGCTGACTGGCATGGCCAAGACGTTCGTGCTGGCGGTTGGCTGCTACGCCCGCAGCCTCAAGTTTCTTTCGGACGGTTCTCCAGACCAGAGGTGCGGCCAGAGAGATCAGAGCGCAGTACAGGTAGTACAGCGCTGTGGGTCGGTCTTGGGGATCCGGCATGTATCAGCCGCCTGTATGGCTCATATGGCGGCTCATCCGGCCATCGACGGACTGGCGGGAATAGTCGAAGTCGTGACCTTTTGGTTTCAGGTTGATCGCCGCGCGGATGGCATCTTCAAGCGGCTGTTCTGTATCGGGGTGATCCCGCAATGCGCCGCGCAGATCAGCCATGTCCTCCTGCCCAAGACACATATAAAGCTCGCCAGTACAGGTCAGGCGCACGCGGTTGCAGCTTTCGCAGAAATTGTGGGACAGGGGCGTGATGAAGCCGATCTTCTGACCGGTTTCTTCCAGCCTGATATAGCGGGCCGGGCCGCCAGTGCGTTCGGCCAGATCCGTGATTGTGTAATGGTTTTCGTACTCTTTGCGCACGTCCTTGAGCGACCAGTACTGGTCCAGGCGATCCTCGTTGCCGATATCGCCCATCGGCATGACCTCGATCCAGGTCAGGTCCATGTCGCGCTCGGCGCACCATTCAGTGATCTTGGGCAGTTCGGGTTCGTTGAAACCCTTGAGCGCAACAGCGTTGATCTTGATCCGCAGCCCTGCCTTCTGCGCCGCGTCGATGCCGTTCAGTACCTGTTTGAGGCGGCCCCAGCGTGTGACCTTGGCAAATTTGTCGTCATCCAGAGTATCCAGGGATACATTCACACGGCGCACACCGGCGGCATATAGATCTTCGGAGAAGCGATGCAATTGCGAACCGTTTGTCGTCAGCGTCAGCTCTTTCAACGCACCGCTGTCCAAGTGGCGAGTCATGGCGTTGAAGAAAGTCATGATATTGCGACGAACCAAAGGCTCACCGCCGGTAATGCGCAGTTTCTCGACGCCCATTCTTACAAAGGCCGAGCACATGCGATCCAGCTCTTCCAGCGTAAGAAGGTCTTTCTTGGGCAGAAAGGTCATGTTTTCGGACATGCAGTAGACGCAACGAAAATCACAGCGGTCCGTGACGGAGACGCGGAGATACGTGATAGCGCGGGCAAACGGGTCGATGAGCGGAGCAGACATGCGACATAGGTAAAGCTGTAACCTGCCTGCGACAAGTGCGAACTGCGCTTTGCACTGGATCACACCCGCATGGGGTTGTAGTTTCCGGGCATGAAAAAGGCATTTGTTTTTCTATGCGTTGTTTTGACCGGGTGCGACACTGTCCGGGCAACGACGGAACGTGTGTTCGGGTCGGGGGACGAGGCGGCTGTGGCCGTACCGGATGTCGAAACTGCGCCAGTTGTCGCTGAGGAAGTTCTACAGCCCGAGCCTGTTGCGGCACGCCCCAGTTGGGTCGGGGCCAAAACAACCATTGCCGGGCTTGGTGATCCGACCACACCAGGACGCTGGATGCAGACGCCGCTGGTCGATAGCGAGGTAACGGCGCGGGTTGTTGTTCCCAGAACCGGCGCGCAGGCCTATATCACCCTGGTTCCTGCCGCAGGCCCGGAAAGTAGCGGCAGCCGCTTGTCGCTGGATGCCATGCGGGCCCTACTGGTGCCATTAGACGAACTGGTCGAAGTCGCGGTCTATGCCGACTGACTTTTCAGGTATTTGGCTGCTTCGCGGCGGGCAAACGGTTTCATGTCATCACCGTGTTTGTCCAAAAACGCGATCGCGCGATCGGGGTCGTGTTTGGACAGTTCCCGCAGCCACCAGGCAATTGATTTCTGAATGAACCAGTCGCGGTCAGGGACATATCCGGCGGCCCAGCCGAGGATACGGTCGCGGCGTTGCAGGTCTTCGGGCTTGGGATGGTTCTGTTTGGTCCAGGGCAGGGTTGCGACAAGGGCCGCGCGCCGGGTCCACATGTGATCGGACTGTGTCCACTGTTCGATGGCATTCAGCCTCTCGGGGTTGGCCATCAGTCGTTTTTGCATCGCCATGCAGGCATGATCGGCGACGGCCCAGGCGTCAAAGTCCGGTAGCCAGCTTTGAAGCAGGTCCCAAACCTGATCGTCGGGCCGGATGCGGGCCTGGGTCAGAAGCTTGGCCGCGGCAAGGCGCCCTTCGTGGATATCGGTTTGCCACAGCGCCTTGGCAAGCGTGACGCGTTTGTTCACATCCAGCTCTTGCCGCCATGTTTTAGTCAGATCGTTGAGAACCGGATTGGCGACACCCAGATAGCCGCGATCCGCCTTGTGATAACTGGCCATCTGACCCGCACGTTCGGGGTCGGCATGGGCTTTGATCTGATCAAGAAAAGGGGTCAGCATTGGGGGCAGACCGGAAAGCCTGTCGGTTCGCCATCAATCGTGTGGCTGTTCTTTTCGGCCCAATAAGACCGGATGTCGCCGTCCGTCTTGCCATCGACCCATTTCTGCATCGTGTCGCGGTCGGACTGGAATTCCATGAACGGCACTGCATACCCGCAAGAGGTCTGAACCATTTCGATCGACTGGTCGTAGATCTGTCGCGCACTGCGGTGGTTGGGAAAATGATTGGCCAGTTCATCCCAGCCCTCATCTCCGACGTGCAGAGTGCGGGCCGTTCCATATGTGCGCAGGATCAGTGGGCGCGTGGTGAAGGCGCACCACATCAGTGTCATCCTGTTGACCTGCAAAAGATGCCCCGCAGTTTCGTTGCCGCTGCCGGTCAGGTTCATCCAGACGATGCGGTTTGGTCCGACCACCCGCAGCGAGTCCATACCTTTGGGTGAGATATTGACCTTTCCCTCGGACCCGGCGGTGCCGACGAAGAACATATGCTGATCTTCGATGAACTTTTGATGCGCGTCATCAAGCCGGGGAAACTGCTTGGCCATAATTCACTCCACCGTTACCGACTTTGCCAAATTGCGCGGCTGATCCACATCCGTGCCCTTGGCCACCGCCGTGTGGTAGGCCAGCAACTGTGCGGGAACCGAATAGAGGATCGGCGCAAGACTGGTGTGAATATGTGGCATCCGGATTGTGCTCCAGACGCCGTCTCCGGCCTCGTCAATTCCATCATCATCAGACACTAGGATCACTTTGCCTTTGCGCGCCATCACTTCCTGCATGTTTGACACGGTCTTGTCGAACACTGTGTCACGGGGTGCCATGACGACAACAGGCATATGCTTGTCGATCAGGGCGATGGGTCCGTGTTTCAACTCGCCCGATGCATACCCTTCGGCGTGTATATAGCTGATTTCCTTGAGCTTCAGCGCCCCTTCCATTGCGAGAGGATACATCAGGCCACGGCCCAGGAACAGAACGTCGCGCGCCTCGGACAGGCGTTGGGCTGCTTTGCGGATCGCCCGGTTCTGATCTAGTGCCGTGTTCAGCACGGTCGGCAATCCGCGCAGCGCAGCGGTGTGATCGGCAATCTCCTCATCGGTCAGAGTGCCGCGGTCGGCCGCTGCCTTGAGCGCCAGCATCAGTAGAACACTTAGTTGACAGGTGAAGGCCTTGGTCGAAGCCACACCGATTTCAACGCCAGCATGGATCGGCAGGGCAATATCGCTTTCCCGAGCAATCGAACTTTCGGGGACATTGACGACAGAAACGATCTTGTCCGCCTTGCTCTCGCAATAGCGCAGCGCGGCCAGGGTGTCGGCGGTTTCGCCTGACTGACTGACAAACAGCGCCAGTGTGCGACCCGTGATCGGAGGTTCGCGATAGCGGAACTCGCTGGCGATATCGACTTCCACCGGCATCTTTGCCAGTTGCTCGAACCAGTATTTCGCAGTCAGGCAGGCGTAAAACGCTGTACCGCAGGCGACCATGGTCAGACGGTCCAACTTGCTGAAATCCAGCTCGGCGTCGGGTAACACTACGCGATCACCGCCCGTGGGCAGGTAGGATCGGATGGCCTCGGCCACAACGATAGGCTGTTCAGCGATTTCCTTGGCCATGAAATGCTTATGCTCGCCCTTGTCGGCGCGCGCATGATCCAGCTTGATCTTGCGCTTTTCCCGGTTGGCCAGTTCACCGGCCTCGTTGCGGATTTCCAATGATGTTCGGGTCAGAACTGCGCGGTCGCCTTCCTCGAGATAGGTGATCTGGTTGGTCAGTGGCGCAAGGGCAATGGCGTCCGAACCCACATACATCTCACCATCCCCGTGGCCGATGGCCAGGGGTGATCCTTTGCGGGCGGCTATAATCAGGTCGTCCTCACCATCGAACAGGAAGGCAAGGGCGAAGGCACCTTCCAATTTGTCGATGGTCTTGAAGGCGGCCTCGACCGGGGACAAGCCTGTGTTGAGGTGATGTTCCGTCATCAGCGCGACGGTTTCCGTGTCGGTTTCGGTTTTGAAGGCGACACCGTGTTTGGCCAGTTCGGACCTCAGTTCGCGGTAGTTTTCGACAATTCCGTTGTGAACCACAGCCACGGGGCCAGCTTTGTGGGGGTGCGCGTTGTTGACGGAAGGCGCACCATGCGTGGCCCAGCGGGTGTGACCAATGCCGGATTTCCCCGGTAGCGGATCATGCACCAACAGATCGCTGAGGTTGACCAGTTTGCCGACCGCACGCCGACGACCCAGGACACCGTCATTAACGGTTGCAATCCCGGCACTGTCATAGCCGCGATATTCCAGCCGTTTCAGGGCTTCTACCAGAATAGGGGCCGCTTCATGCTTTCCCAAGACACCTACAATTCCACACATATCTCAGGCCTCGTTATCGCGGCGAGCCTTCTTCGCCTTCAACATATCAAACAGTTTTCGCGCGTAGCCGGGTTTGTTTTCTTGCTTGGCGCGCGCCACGGCCAACGCCTCGGGCAGTACGTCTTTGGTCACCACGGTGCCTGTCGCTGTCATTGCGCCATCGCCCACCGTGACCGGGGCCACGAGCATGGTGTTGGAGCCGATAAAGACATTCGCACCAATGGTGGTTTTGTGCTTCATCACGCCATCATAGTTGCAGGTGATTGTTCCCGCGCCGATATTCGTCGCAGCACCCACTGATGCGTCCCCGATATAACTGAGGTGGTTGACCTTCGCGCCTTCGGCGATTTCGGCATTCTTGATTTCAACGAAATTGCCTACCCGCGTGTTTTCGGCCAGTTCCGCGCCGGGGCGCAGCCGCGCGTAGGGGCCGACGATGGCACCGCGACTGACATGGCACCCTTCCAGATGGGAGAAGGCCCGGATGCTCGCGCCGCTTTCGACCGTCACTCCGGGGCCGAAGACCACGTTGGGTTCGACTACTGTGTCACGCCCAATCACAGTGTCTGCGGACAGGTATACCGTTTCCGGTGCCATCAATGTGACTCCCATATCCAGCAGTTCTGCTCGCGCGCGTGCCTGAAACACCGCGTCGGCGGCGGCCAGATCTGCGCGAGAGTTCACGCCCAGCGTCTGGGCCTCGTCACAGGCGACGGCGGTTACGTTCAGACCGCGGTTGCGGGCGATCTCGACTACGTCTGTCAGATAGTATTCGCCCGAGGCATTGTTGTTTTCAACGGCGTCAATCAGCGAAAAAAGCAACCGGGCATCACAAGCTAAAAGGCCCGAGTTGCAAAATGTTATGGCGCGCTCTTCATCTGATGCGTCTTTGAATTCGACAATGCGTTCTAACGTGTCGCCATTCATGACCAACCGGCCGTAACGGGCCGGATCAGCCGCTTCGAACCCAAGGATGACCAGGTCGTTCCCAGTTCGTGCCTCGACCATCCGCTCCAGCGTGTCGGGTTGTAAAAACGGGGTGTCGCCGTAAAGAACCACAACATCACCGTCGAACCCGTCCAGTGCCGTCCGGGCCTGACCGACCGCGTGGGCTGTACCCAACTGTTCTTCCTGAACGGCTATCCGCGCATCTTCGTCTTCGTCCTGAGCAACCTTTGCCACTGCCTCGGACCCGTGGCCGGCGACGATCACCGTACGTTCGGGCGACAGAACAGACCCGGCGCGCATCGCGTGAACAAGCATCGGAGCCTGAGCGATGGGGTGCAGGACTTTGGGAAGATCCGAATTCATCCTGGTGCCTTTTCCGGCGGCAAGGATGACAAGGGCAATGGTCATGAAATCGTTTTCTCTTTGTGTTTTGTTGCTGACCGTTTTATCCGCTAGGGGCAAAGGCGCAAGCTGTTCGGCCATCAAACAAGATTGCCGATTGAAACAGGACACGGCGAAAACCTGCCGAAACAGGAGGCTACATGCGGACCGTCATCTTCGATCTGGACGGCACATTGGCGGATACATCGGGCGATTTGCTGGCTGCGGCGAACCATTGTTTTCGCGAAATGGGGCATGGTGATGTGCTGGTCCATGGGCAGGATGCAGGCATCGCTTTGCGCGGCGGGCGTATGATGTTAACCCAAGGGCTGAAACGCGTTGGAGCTTACGACGAGGACACCGTTCAGACCTATTATCCTGTTCTGCTTGAGGCTTACGCGCAGGATATCGACACCCACACAAGCTTCTATCCGGGAGCGTTACAAGCCGTCGAGATGCTGAGTAACGCGGGCTACGGTGTCGGCATTTGCACCAACAAGCCGGAACATCTGGCCGAATTGTTACTAACGCGCATGGGAGTGCGGGATCGTTTTGCCTCGTTGGTCGGTGCGGATACGCTGCCGGTGCGCAAACCGGACCCGGCCCCTCTGCGCGAGGCTGCGCGCCGTGCCGGTGGCGACCCGGCCTGTTGCGTGCTGATCGGCGACTCGGATACTGACCGCAATACCGCCCGGGCGGCAGGGGTCCCATCGGTTTTGGTGACTTTCGGACCGTCAGGGGAGGACATGGCAGCGCTGGAGCCCGAAGCGCTGCTGCATCATTTTGATGACTTGCCCGATCTTGTGCCTGATCTGATTGGTGCGGCAGCCTGAAACCTTGACCGGACCCTGTCGGAGAGCCAGAAAAAGACCATGACGGAAACATTCACTGGTAATTTCACGCAGCAGGAACCCCTTCCAGACGATGCAATCGAGGCAGCGCTGGCTGTTCTGCGTCACGGGCGGCTGCATCGTTATAACGTGGTCCCCGGTGAGTTGGGGGAAACGGCCCTGTTGGAGCAGGAGTTTGCGGCACAGATGGGGGCCAAGTATTGCTTGGCGGTTTCCTCTGGCGGTTATGCGCTTGCCACCGCGTTGCGGGCCGTCGGTGTGCAGCCGGGCGACCCGGTTCTGACCAACGCGTTCACTCTGGCCCCGGTGCCGGGATCAATTGCCTCGGTCGGGGCGCGGGCGATCTTTGTCGGCGTCACCGAAAACCTGACCATCGATCTGGAGGATCTTGAGGGTAAACTGGATCAGGCCCGTGTCCTGATGCTTAGCCATATGCGCGGGCATCTGTGTGATATGGATCGTCTGATGCAGATGTGTGACGCGGCGGGCGTTATCGTGATCGAGGATTGCGCACACACGATGGGCGCGGCTTGGCGCGGTCAGTTATCGGGACGGCAGGGGGCAATCGGGTGTTATTCCTGCCAGACCTATAAGCACGTAAACTCGGGCGAGGGTGGTTTGCTGGTTACAGATGACGCGGAACTGGCGGCCAAGGCTACAATGCTGTCGGGGTCATACATGCTGTATGAACGCCATCTGGCAGCGCCAGGACCTGAAGTGTTCGAGCGGATAAAGTACACCACACCCAATGTGTCCGGTCGCATGGACAATTTGCGCGCCGCCATCCTGCGCCCTCAGTTGCGGGAACTGGACCGGCAGGTGGAACGGTGGAACGAGCGCTATCGCGAGATCGAAACCGGGCTGCGCGGCACTCCGGGCCTGACGATAGTCGAGCGACCCGAAGAGGAATCCTATGTCGGGTCTTCGATCCAGTTCCTGCTTTTGGATTGGTCGCCTGAGCGGATAGCCGACGTAATCAGCCGCTGCGCCGCGCGTGGGGTCGAGATCAAGTGGTTTGGCGGGGCTGAACCAACAGGGTTCACGTCGCGCTATGACAGCTGGAGATATTTCGAAAGCGAACGGATGCCGGAAAGTGACCGTGTTCTGGCAGGCATCATGGATATGCGTGTGCCGCTGACCTTTTCGCTGGAGGATTGCCGAGTGATCGCGCGCATCATCCGGGCCGAAGTGGGCGCAGTTTATCAATCCTAGCCAAACAGAGTGCGCTTTCTGCGCACGTTCGACCCTTGAGAGCGCCGCCCCGTCCGGGCGGCGTTTTGCGTTTCGGTCCGGGCTTTCACAAAGATTGACCGGAGACAGATTCGCTGCTAGAGATTTATTGAACACTTGTTCATTAATGCGGAGGGAGGACACAGATGTTCATGGCCACGATGAAGTTTGATCTGGGTGAGGATGTGAACGCCCTGCGCGAGATGGTGCATCGGTGGGCGCAGGAGCGTGTCAAGCCGATGGCGGCTGACATTGATACCAAGAACAGCTTTCCGAATGAACTGTGGAATGAAATGGGAGAGCTTGGTCTTTTGGGTGTCACCGTGCCAGAAGAATACGGTGGTGCGGGCATGTCCTATTTGGCGCATACAATTGCTGTCGAAGAGGTCGCGCGCGCTTCGGCTTCGGTTTCGCTGTCTTATGGGGCGCATTCCAACCTGTGTGTGAACCAGATCAAACTGAACGGTACGGAAGAGCAGAAACAGAAATACCTGCCGCGCCTGGTCTCGGGCGAACATGTAGGAGCGCTGGCAATGTCGGAACCTTCCGCAGGTTCGGACGTGGTGTCGATGAAGCTGCGGGCGGAAAAACGCAACGACCATTACCGCCTGAACGGCAACAAGTACTGGATCACAAACGGGCCGGACGCGGATACACTGGTGGTTTATGCCAAGACGGACCCCGATGCCGGATCAAAAGGCATTACCGCATTTCTGATTGAAAAAGAGATGAAGGGTTTTTCGACCTCACCCCATTTCGACAAGCTGGGGATGCGCGGGTCGAACACGGCTGAACTGATCTTTGAAGATGTCGAAGTGCCGTTCGAGAATGTATTGGGAGAAGAGGGCAAGGGTGTCGCCGTGCTCATGTCAGGTCTGGATTATGAGCGGGTTGTGCTGGCAGGCATCGGGACCGGCATCATGGCCGCCTGTTTGGACGAAGTGATGCCTTATCTGGCTGAGCGCAAGCAGTTCGGCAAACCGATTGGCAGCTTCCAGTTGATGCAGGGCAAGATTGCCGACATGTATACCGCGATGAACTCGGCGCGGGCCTATGTCTACGAGGTGGCCAAGGCTTGCGATCGTGGAGACGTAACCCGGCAGGATGCGGCGGCGTGCTGTCTTTATGCATCCGAACAGGCGATGGTTCAGGCGCATCAGGCGGTTCAGGCGCTGGGCGGGGCGGGCTTCCTGTCGGATGCGCCGGTCAGCCGGATTTTCCGGGATGCCAAGCTGATGGAGATCGGCGCAGGCACCAGCGAGATTCGCCGGATGCTGATCGGCCGGGAAATGATGAACGAAATGCGCTGAATGAAGACGCCCCGCAGACGAGGTTACAGCGGGGCGTTTCGATCAAAGGATCAGAAGCGATGAACGTAGGAAATACCGACCAGCCAAGGGTCGATGTTCGCAGTGCCAATATCGGCTCCGTTCAGCGTGACGTCCGAGTCGATGTCGAACCAGCGTACATTCAGACGGACCGCACCTTTGTCGGTGATCATGTAGTCGAGACCGGCTTGCAGCGAAACGCCGAAGGAATCATCGACCTTGAGGTTGCCAAGGGCAGATTGCTCGTCAAAGAAGATGGTATAGTTCAGACCGGCACCAACATAGGGCTTCCAGGCGCTATTGGTTGGGAAGTGATAGTTCAGCGACAAGGTGGGCGGCAGATGCTTGACGCTGCCAGCGTCCACGCTTCCGCCCAAGGTGACGTTATGTTTGAACGGGGTCGCGGCCAGCAGCTCGATCCCCAGATTGTCCTGGATGAAATACTCGGCGGTGAAGATCGGGCGCGTATCCGAGTCGATATCGGCGCTCAGGCCGGCCAGTGTTCCGTTGTTGGATTTCGGGTCCAGGTACCCCACACCGATGCCGAGCGTCCAATCCCCCTGAGATTGGGCAAACGCAGGAGCAGCCAGAGCCACCAACGCGGTGGAAAGGGTCAATGCGGCGAGTTTCTTGGTCATTGTCTTGCCTTTGGTTCTGTTGATGGCCTTGGTGTTGCAGCGATTGGAACTGCCCACTCTGATCTGCATCAAATTAACGTGAAGGAATTGTGTGGGGCTGAATCGGGAAGTGCTGGAAATATAGGGAAAATTCGCCGTGCTAACCGCTGAGCGCATACCGGGTTTGCGCCGGGATGGAGGCTGGGATCTGCCGGACAGGCTGAACATGGCGCAGCAGTGCCTGCGGCATGCGGGGGACCGGGTCGCGCTGATCGATTTGACCGGACCGGACCCGCAGCACATCAGCTTTGCGCAGCTGTCGCAAATGACGGACGGAATAGCCCGCGTATTATTGCGCCATGTGCAGCCCGGTGATCGCGTCGGAGTGTTGTTGAGCCAGTCGCCATGGTGCGCGGCGGCCCATCTGGCGATCTGGAAGGTCGGCGCGGTGTCGGTCCCTTTGTTCAAACTGTTCAAGCAGGACGCGCTGCGGTCGCGGGTCAGTGACGCAGGTGCCGGGATTGTACTGACCGACGCCGAAGGGGCTGATCTGTTGGGTGATCTGGCCACGCCCTTGATTGCATCGGAAATTGGCGAAGACGGTCCCGCTGTACCATTTGCCGCGACCGGCCCTGACGATCCGGCTGTGTTGATCTATACCTCGGGCACAACCGGCAGCCCAAAGGGCGCGCTGCATGGGCACCGGGTTCTGACCGGTCACTTGCCAGGTGTTTCGATCAGCCATAATCACTTGCGCGAAGGCGATTGTCTTTGGACCCCGGCGGATTGGGCGTGGATCGGCGGGTTGTTCGACGTGCTGATGCCGGGTCTTGCGCTGGGCATTCCTGTTGTCGCGGCACGGCTTGAGAAATTCACCCCCGAGGCCTGCGCTGACATCATCGCGCGTGGCAGGGTGCGGAACGTCTTTTTCCCACCAACGGCGCTGCGAATGCTCAAGGCAGCGGATCAGGTGATCCCCGGTCTGCGCTCGGTCGCATCCGGGGGTGAGCCGCTGGGGGCCGAAATGCTGGCATGGGGTCAGAAGGCGTTCGGCCTGACGATCAACGAGTTTTACGGCCAGACCGAATGCAACATGGTCGTATCATCCTGCGCCGAAGATTTCCCTGTGCGCCCGGGCTGTATCGGCCAACCGGTGCCAGGGCATGAGGTTGCGGTGATTGATGAGGACGGCAACCCGACCGGCGAAGAGGGCGACGTGGCCATCCGGCGCGGCTCGGCCTCGATGCTGCTGGAATACTGGAACCGTCCTGAGGCGACGGCTGAGAAGTTCCGGGATGACTGGCTGATCACCGGCGACCGCGGCGTTTGGGAGGGAAACTATCTGCGATTTGTCGGTCGTGATGATGACGTGATTACCTCCGCCGGGTATCGCATTGGCCCAGCTGAGATCGAGGATTGCCTGCTGACCCACCCGGCGGTGGCGACGGTAGGCGTGGTCGGAAAACCTGACCCGCTGAGGACCGAGATCGTGAAGGCCTATGTGGTTCTGAAACCGGGGGCTAAGGCGGCGGAGCAGGAGTTGCAGGATTGGGTCAAAGAACGTCTGGCGCATTATTCGTATCCGCGCGAGGTGGCGTTTCTGGAGGAACTGCCGATGACGGTGACGGGGAAGGTAATCCGGAAGGAATTGAAAGCGCGGGCGGCGGGGGAGATTGGTTCGTGAGAGAGACTCGCGTCATAAGCAGGTTACTATGGTCGGCCTCGGTCGCTCTGATCTTTCCGTCAGCAGCACTGAGTACTGACGATGATCCGAGTCAGTTCCATGAGCCCGTCCTCGGCGTTGAAGATTGGTTAGATGGGTGCGCGCGACTCAGCGAAGAAACGGTGATGACGGTTTCGAAAACCGAACTGGAAACCGACTGTGTCTTGTTAGCGTTGGAATATTGTACACGGGAGCAGTCGAACTCTTATGGCGAGATATGTCACGACATTTTGGTTGAGCATATCCTATTTCGAAGTGAAGAAATTTCGAAATCATTGCCTGTGAACCCGAACCTAACGGAAGTCAGGCGTTTTTCGTATGCCAATGCTTTGCAGCGTGCGTCGGAAGTTACTCAAGCAATTTGCGGTGCCGATTTGTCTGAAAAACAGTGCCAATTAAAGAATGCAACTTTGAGGTGGCTGGATTTGCGGCATGCAGACCGGCTGCTGGAGGGTGAACGAAAATGAAACTCACATCCAAAGCCATGCCCGGCTCCGAGGGCTTCAAGACAAACCGCACCGCTCATCTCGATGCGCTGGCGCAAATCTCTACTGCTGCCGAAGCAGCCCGTATGGGGGGCGGTGAGAAATCCCGAGCGCGGCATGAATCCCGAGGCAAGATGTTGCCGCGCAGGCGGGTGGCAAACCTGCTTGATCCGGGGTCTCCGTTTTTGGAAATCGGCGCGACGGCGGCGCATGGGATGTATGGCGATGCTGCACCCTGCGCCGGGGTCATCGCGGGGATTGGCCGGGTGCAGGGGCGCGAGGTTATGGTGGTGTGCAATGACGCCACCGTGAAGGGCGGCACGTACTATCCGATGACCGTCAAGAAACACCTTCGGGCGCAGGAGATTGCCGACGAAAACCATCTGCCCTGCATCTATCTGGTCGACAGTGGCGGCGCGAACCTGCCCAATCAGGATGAGGTGTTCCCAGACCGCGACCACTTTGGGCGTATCTTCTACAATCAGGCGCGGATGAGCGCGAAGGGTATCCCACAGATCGCCGTTGTCATGGGATCATGCACGGCGGGTGGGGCTTATGTTCCTGCAATGTCCGATGTGACGATCATCGTGAAGGAACAGGGCACGATCTTTCTGGCCGGGCCGCCGCTGGTCAAGGCTGCAACGGGTGAGGTTGTCAGCGCCGAAGATCTGGGTGGCGGCGATGTGCACACGCGCCTGTCGGGGGTGGCAGACTATCTGGCCGAAGATGATGCACATGCGCTGGCATTGGCGCGGCGCGCGGTCGGATCATTGGGGGGTGCCGGGCTGAAGCCCGGCCTACGGTTCGACGCACCCGAGGAGCCTGCTTATGATCCGGAGGAAATTCTGGGAGTCGTTCCCGCCGACCTGCGCACGCCCTATGACATCCGTGAAGTGATTGCGCGGCTTGTCGATGGGTCACGGTTTGATGAGTTCAAACCCCGGTTTGGCGAGACACTGGTCACCGGCTTTGCCCATGTCAAAGGGTGTCCCGTCGGGATCATTGCCAACAATGGGGTGTTGTTCTCTGAGGCTGCGCAAAAGGGCGCGCATTTCGTTGAGCTGTGTTCGCAGCGCAAAACCCCGCTGGTGTTTTTGCAGAACATCACCGGCTTCATGGTTGGTCGCAAATACGAAAACGAAGGCATCGCGCGGCATGGGGCCAAGATGGTGACCGCCGTGGCCACCACCAACGTGCCCAAGATCACGATGCTGGTGGGCGGCTCGTTCGGGGCCGGGAACTATGGCATGGCAGGACGCGCCTATCAGCCGCGGTTCCTGTGGACATGGCCGAATTCGCGGATTTCGGTGATGGGGGGCGAGCAGGCAGCTGGTGTTCTAGCCACCGTCAGGCGCGATGGGATCGAACGACAGGGCGGCACCTGGTCGGCCGAGGAAGAGGCCGAGTTCAAACGTCCGACGTTGGAGATGTTCGAAGAGCAATCGCACCCGCTTTATGCCTCGGCCCGTCTGTGGGATGACGGCATCATCGACCCGCGCAAAAGCCGCGATGTGCTCGCCTTGTCTCTGAGCGCCGCACTGAACGCCCCGATTGAGGAGACACGTTTCGGCGTGTTCAGGATGTAAGATGAACGTTTCATTGAATGACGTCATGGCACGCTATCCGGGTGCCCAGACTTTCAAGTTTGGTGACAATGCCCGGCTGAGTGCTGAGCTGCTGGCATTGGTACGATCAGGGCGGAAAACGGCAACCTGCGGTGCGTTGCGCGACTATCCCGAAGGCAGCCCTGACACTCCTGTGGTCGGGCGGAGAGATATTGCGCTGGAATGGGATGATCGTGCGGCCTTGGTGATCGAAACGGTCGAGGTCTCGACCTGCCGATACTGCGACGTAACCGAGGATTTCGCGTTGGCAGAGGGCGAAAATGAAACGCTTGAGGGATGGAGAGAGGGTCATCGCCAGTATTTCGAACGCAATGGCGGCTTTGATCCCGAGATGGAGCTGCTATGCGAACGATTTCGCCTTGTCGAAGATCTGGCGGTTGAGGGGTAAGCTATGTTCAACAAAATCCTGATTGCCAACCGGGGCGAGATTGCTTGCCGGGTTATGGAAACCGCTCAGAGGATGGGCGTATCTTGCGTTGCTGTTTATTCTGATGCGGACGCGGCGGCCAAGCATGTGCAGATGGCGGATGAGGCCATTCATATCGGCGGCCCCGCCCCGGCGGAAAGCTATCTGAAGGGTGATGTGATTATTCAGGCTGCGCTGGATACGGGCGCGCAGGCGATCCATCCCGGTTATGGCTTCCTGTCAGAGAACCCCGATTTCGTTGACGCGGTCGAAGCTGCTGGTTTGACCTTTATCGGCCCATCAGCGGATGCGATCCGCAAAATGGGCCTCAAGGACGCGGCCAAGGTGTTGATGGAGCACGCGGGCGTGCCCGTGGTGCCGGGCTATCACGGCGACAATCAGGACCCCGAGCATCTGGCGGGGGCGGCTGACACCATCGGCTATCCGGTTCTGATCAAGGCCGTTGCAGGCGGTGGCGGCAAAGGTATGCGTCTGGTCGAACGCCCCGAGGATTTTCGTTCCGCATTGGACAGCGCACGGGGCGAAGCCAGAACCGCTTTTGGCAATGACGCTGTGCTGGTCGAGAAATTCGTGGCCAAACCTCGCCATATCGAAGTGCAGGTGTTTGGCGATGGTAAACATGCCGTGCATCTGTTCGAACGCGACTGCTCGTTGCAACGCCGCCATCAGAAGGTGATCGAAGAGGCTCCGGCGCCGGGTATGACGGCTGAGATGCGTGAGGCGATGGGGCAGGCGGGCGTGCGCGCCGCCGAGGTGATCGGGTATAAGGGCGCAGGCACGGTTGAATTCATTGTCGATGCCTCAGACGGGCTGCGCCCCGACAGGTTCTGGTTCATGGAGATGAACACGCGCCTACAGGTGGAACATCCGGTAACAGAGGCCATCACCGGCGTCGATCTGGTGGAATGGCAGTTGCGCGTTGCAGCTGGAGAGAGCCTTCCCAGGCAACAGGATGATCTGTCGATCTCGGGTCACGCCTTCGAAGCCCGGCTTTATGCCGAGGACGTGCCGAAAGGATTCTTGCCGGCGACAGGTACACTGACCCATCTGGTTTTCCCGGCCAACTGCCGTGCGGATAGTGGCGTTCGCGCAGGCGACACGATCAGCCCGTGGTATGACCCTATGATTGCCAAAGTGGTGGTACACGGTCCGACCCGCGCCGTCGCGCTTGAGACGTTGAACCGAGTGCTGCGGGAGACCGAAGTGGCGGGCACCGTTACGAATCTCGCCTTTCTGGGCGCGCTGACCCGCCATGATGGATTTGCCTCGGGCGATGTGGATACGGGCCTGATCGGGCGCGATCTTAACGGGTTGGTGCAGGAATCTCCGACTTCGGCCGCGACCGCTGTTGCGGCTGCGATGACCGCACTGAATCTGGTGGATGTCACGCCTGACACCGGATTTTCGCTCTGGGCTCCGTTGCATCGGGCGGTGCAGCTGTCCGATCAGGGAGAGATTCTTGATCTTGACGTGCAGGTCGATGGTCCGGATCGCCAGCTTTGGCAGCTGGGCGAACACCGTGTCGTGGCCGAGCGGATCTCGGGGCGGTGGGCGCTGAGCGGCGCACCGATGCCCCGGGTGGCTGCCAGCGGAACAACTGTGACCGTATTTACTGACTACGGTCGCAGTTTCGACGTCATTGACCCGCTGGACCGGGACTCCAGCGCGACGGGTGACACCAACGTGATCGAGGCGCCGATGCCGGGTCTGGTCAAGGCAGTCTTTGCCACCGCGGGGCAGACCGTTCAAGAAGGCGACCGTTTGGCTATTCTCGAAGCGATGAAAATGGAGCATTCGTTACTGGCCGCGCGAGATGGTGTGGTGGCCGAGGTGCTGGTCGAAGATGGCGCGCAGGTCGAGGCTGGGGCAGCTTTGGTGCGTTTGGAAGAAGAGTGATCTGTACCCGCGCGGCTTGACGTGGCACGGTCGCGCGATCCGGATTTGGAATGAGAATAAGCCATAAGGGGTTCTGACATGGGTGATCTGGTCGAAATCTACGAAGTTGGACCGCGCGACGGGCTGCAAAACGAAACCCGTGAGATACCGGTTGCCGACAAAGCGGCGCTGATCGACTGCCTTAGCCGCGCCGGGTTCCGTCGAATCGAAGTTGCAAGCTTTGTCTCTCCCAAATGGGTGCCCCAAATGGCGGGATCGGCGCAGGTTCTGGCCGACATAACCCGGGCGGACGGAGTGCGGTACGCGGCGTTAACGCCGAATATGCGCGGATACGAGGATGCGCTGGCCGCCAAGGCGGATGAGATTGCCATTTTTGCGTCGGCCTCCGAGGGGTTTTCCAAAGCAAACATCAATGCCTCGATCGCCGAGTCAATCGAACGGTTCACGCCGATACTCGAAGCGGCGCGCCATATTGACCTTCCGGTTCGCGGCTATGTCTCTTGCGTGACGGATTGCCCTTATGACGGCCCGACCCCGCCCGAGAAAGTGGCCGAAGTTGCCGACCGGCTGTTTGCGTTAGGCTGTTACGAGGTGTCATTGGGGGACACAATCGGGCAGGGCACACCAGACAAAATCGCTCATATGCTTCTGGCGGTTCGGGAAAGGGTTCCTGTGACGCGGCTTGCCGGGCATTTTCATGACACCAATGGGCGTGCAATCGACAATATCGATGCGGCACTTTCGCTGGGGGTGCGCGTGTTCGACGCGGCCGTGGGTGGGCTTGGCGGTTGCCCGTATGCTCCGGGGGCCGCAGGCAATGTCGCGACTGAAACCGTTGCAGCGCATTTGCACCGGTTGGGCTATCAAACCGGTCTGGATATCGATGTGGTCGAAGAGGCCGCGCAGATGGCCAAGGCGTTGAGGGGCTAACATGTTCGAAACAATCTCGATTTCAGCAGACGAGCGCGGTGTTGCCACGTTAATTCTGGACCGGGCGGAAAAGCACAACGCGCTGTCGGGTCAAATGATCATCGAGCTGACACAGGCCGCGTCGCAACTGGGTCAGGATGGCTCTGTCAGGGTGGTCGTTCTGGCCGCTGCGGGAAAGACGTTTTGCGCCGGTGGTGATCTGGGGTGGATGCAGGACCAGATGGCGGCCGACAAGGCGACGCGATTTGTCGAAGCGCGCAAGCTGGCCGAGATGTTGCAGGCGTTGAACACAATGCCCAAACCCCTGATCGGGGCGCTGCACGGCAACGCCTTTGGCGGAGGTGTTGGAATGGCCGCCGTGTGCGATGTCGCCATCGGTGTAGATAGTCTGAAGATGGGACTGACCGAGACCCGGCTGGGGCTGATTCCGGCGACAATCGGCCCTTATGTTATCGCTCGGATGGGTGAGGCGCGGGCACGGCGTGTGTTCATGTCGGCCCGGTTGTTCGATGCGGCCGAAGCGGTTGATCTGGGATTGCTGGCGAGGGTTGTGTCCCCCGAGCAGCTTGCGGCCGCGATAGAAGATGAAGTCCGGCCCTATCTTTCGTGCGCGCCGGGGGCAGTCGCGTCAGCCAAGGCTCTGGTTCAAACTCTGGGACCACGTATTGACGATGCCACAATCGACCAAACCATTAACGAACTAGTCGAACGCTGGGAAACAGAAGAGGCGCGTGAAGGGATCTCGGCGTTCTTCGAAAAACGTAAACCTGCATGGAATAAGTAAGTTTACCGAGTTTCCGCAAGCCAATGCAAAACGCGCGAAATGCGATTCTATGCCGCGCTGTCAAGCGTATGTTTGATGGTGAACGGGGCTGTGTTCGGTTGACCCTCTGACCCGGCAGGGATAGAGAATGTCCAGTCAACACGCCAATTGACGGCGCACCCGACAAGATGCGTGCGCAAGAAAGGAGCTATTCGTGGAAGACCTGCTGCGGGAGTACCTCCCGATTCTGGTGTTTCTGGCCGTTGCCGTAGGCCTTGGAATCGTCCTGATTCTTGCCGCCGTTGTACTGGCTGTCCGCAATCCCGACCCCGAAAAGGTCAGCGCATATGAGTGTGGCTTCAACGCCTTCGACGATGCGCGAATGAAATTCGACGTCCGATTCTATCTGGTCTCGATTCTCTTCATTATCTTCGATCTTGAGATCGCATTCCTGTTCCCATGGGCCGTCGGGTTCCGCGATATCAGCGATGTCGGGTTCTGGTCCATGATGGTGTTCCTGGCAGTGCTGACCATTGGCTTTGCCTATGAATGGAAGAAAGGGGCCCTGGAATGGGAGTGATGACGGGTGCAAACACCGCTGGTGTCGACAAGGAAGTCGCGACCCAGGCCCTGAATGCAGAGTTGCAGGACAAAGGTTTCCTGCTGACCTCGAGCGAGGATATCATCAACTGGGCCCGTACCGGTTCGCTGCACTGGATGACCTTTGGTCTGGCCTGCTGCGCGGTTGAAATGATGCACACCTCGATGCCGCGCTATGATGCGGAACGTTTCGGTATCGCCCCGCGCGCCTCTCCGCGCCAATCTGACGTGATGATCGTGGCTGGCACGTTGACCAACAAGATGGCCCCTGCCTTGCGCAAGGTTTACGACCAAATGCCCGAGCCGCGCTATGTGATCTCGATGGGGTCCTGCGCGAATGGCGGTGGTTACTATCACTATTCCTATTCCGTCGTGCGCGGCTGTGACCGGGTTGTTCCGGTGGATATTTATGTGCCCGGCTGCCCTCCGACCGCCGAGGCGCTGCTTTACGGTCTGCTACAGCTACAACGCAAAATCCGCCGCACCGGCACAATTGTACGCTGAGGGGAAGGGTAGATGAGCGAAGCACTCGAAGAACTCGGCGCGCAGCTTGAACTGAAGAGGGCCGATTGTGTTCTGTCCTGGGATGTGACCCATGGCGAACTGAACGTCGATGTGGCCCAGTCGAACCTTGTGGAATTTGTCGAGTTCCTGAAGACTGACCAGAACTGCAAGTTCTCGACTCTGGTGGACATCACCGGTGTCGACTACCCCGAACGCGCCAAGCGGTTCGATGTGGTTTATCACTTCCTGTCGATGTACCAGAACCAGCGCATCCGCCTGCGGGTTTCGATCCGGGAAGAGGATATGGTGCCTTCAATCGTCGACGTGCACCCCTCGGCCAACTGGTTTGAACGCGAAGTGTTCGACATGTTCGGTATCCTATTCTCGGGCCATCCGGACCTGCGGCGCATCCTGACGGACTATGGTTTCCGCGGCTATCCTCTGCGCAAGGATTTCCCGACCACTGGCTACACCGAAGTCCGCTATGACGAGGCGCAAAAGCGTGTGGTCTATGAGCCGGTCTCGCTGGTGCAGGAATACCGTCAATTTGATTTCATGTCCCCATGGGAAGGCGCGAACTATATTTTGCCGGGGGATGAAAAGCAGGAGACCGAATAATGGGTGGCATCTGGTGGCTGATCCTGTCTGCGCTAACCATCATTCCGATGGTGAAGATTTTGCCGTTCTTCGGGATCAACAAATACTGGTGCCTTCTGTGTCTGGTTCCCTTTGGCACGATCGCGTTGTTGTGGTGGGTCGGGCTGAAACTGCAAGAGTTGGAGCGCCGCTGAGATGATGGGTGAGTTGATCATACTGGGCGCGTTAGGGGTTCTACTGGCCGGAGCTGCGGTCAAGGCGACCGAGGCGGAAAAGGTCCGGGTTCGGGCCGAAGCAAAGAAGAAACGAGGGCGTTGATGGACGGCTCAAGATACGATGACGGCAGCACGGACGCGCTGAGCGGCGAGCAGAAGATCCGCAATTTCAACATCAACTTCGGCCCGCAACACCCGGCGGCGCACGGGGTTTTGCGTCTTGTGCTTGAGCTGGACGGCGAGATTGTCGAGCGCTGCGACCCGCATATCGGCTTGCTGCACCGTGGCACCGAAAAGCTGATGGAAAGCCGGACCTATCTGCAGAACCTGCCGTATTTCGACCGTCTGGACTATGTGGCACCGATGAACCAGGAACATGCCTGGTGCCTGGCCATTGAAAAGCTGACCGGGGTCGAGGTGCCGCGCCGTGGCTCGCTGATCCGGGTTCTGTATTCCGAGATCGGGCGCATCCTGAACCACCTGCTGAACGTCACCACGCAGGCGATGGATGTGGGCGCGCTGACCCCGCCGCTTTGGGGCTTTGAAGAGCGCGAAAAGTTGATGGTGTTTTATGAGCGTGCCTGTGGCGCCCGCCTGCACGCCGCTTATTTCCGCCCCGGTGGTGTGCATCAGGACCTGCCGCCGGAATTGCTGGACGATATTGAGGCATGGAGCCACGAATTCCCTGCAGTTCTGGATGACATTGACGGTCTGCTGACCGAAAACCGCATCTTCAAACAGCGTAACGCCGATATTGGGATTGTCACCGAAGATGACATCCAGAAATACGGCTTCTCGGGCGTGATGGTCCGTGGATCGGGGCTGGCCTGGGACCTGCGCCGCGCGCAACCCTACGAGTGCTACGACGAGTTCGAGTTTCAGATCCCGGTCGGCAAGAACGGCGACTGTTATGACCGCTATCTGGTGCGCATGGAAGAAATGCGCCAGTCGCTGCTGATCATCCGTCAGGCCATCGCCAAAATCCGCGAGTGTCCCGGTGACGTTCTGGCACGCGGCAAGATCACCCCGCCGAAGCGGTCAGACATGAAGACCTCGATGGAGAGCCTGATCCATCACTTCAAACTGTATACCGAGGGCTTCCACGTGCCTGCGGGCGAAGTCTATGCCGCCGTCGAGGCCCCCAAGGGCGAGTTCGGCGTCTATCTGGTCGCCGACGGCACCAACAAACCCTACCGCGCCAAACTGCGCGCACCGGGCTTCCTGCACTTGCAAGCCATGGACCACGTTGCCAAAGGCCACCAACTGGCCGACGTCGCCGCCATCATCGGCACCATGGACGTCGTATTTGGAGAGATTGACCGCTAATGCTCCGCCGTCTTCATCCCGAACAACCTGAAAGCTTTGCCTTCACCACTGCCAACCAGCAATGGGCCGAAGCGCAGATCACGAAATACCCCGAGGGCCGTCAGGCCAGCGCGGTCATCCCGCTTCTGTGGCGCGCGCAGGAACAAGAGGGATGGCTGAGCCGTCCGGCGATTGAATCCGTCGCCGACATGCTGGGTATGGCCTATATCCGTGTGCTTGAGGTTGCTTCGTTTTACTTCATGTTCCAACTGCAACCCGTTGGGTCGGCTGCGCATATTCAGGTTTGTGGCACGACCTCTTGCATGATCTGCGGGGCCGAGGACTTGATCGCTGTCTGCAAGGAGAAGATCGCGGCCAAGCCACACGTGCTGTCCGCCGATGGCAAGCTGAGCTGGGAAGAGGTCGAATGCCTTGGCTCCTGCACCAATGCGCCGATGGCGCAGATCGGCAAGGATTACTACGAAGACCTGACCGCCGAGAGCTTTGGCAAGATCCTTGATGATCTGGTGGCAGGCAAAGTTCCGACGCCGGGCCCGCAGAATGGTCGCTATGCGGCTGAACCGCTCAAGGGGCTGACCAGCCTGACGGAGTATGACAGCGGCAAAACGCAGTACAACGCCAGCGTCGAACTGGCCACCGATATTGGCGATACGGTCAAGCGTATAGATGGGACCGAGGTTCCGATCCTGACCCCTTGGTTGGGCAAGGATGGCAAAGCGGCTGCGACCAAAGCTGCACCCAAGCCGCCCAAAGCGCCAGCCCCGGCGAAACCCGCTGTGAAACAGGCCGCTGAGGCGAAGGCAGCGAAAGAGGACCAGCCCGAAACACTCACAGGCGCGCGCGACGGCAAGGCAGATAACCTGAAACTGTTGAAAGGCGTAGGCCCCAAGCTGGAGCAGACGCTGAACGAGCTGGGATTCTTCCACTTTGATCAGATCGCAGCCTGGACACCGGAACAGGTCGCCTGGGTCGATGCGCGGTTAAAGTTCAAGGGCCGGATCGAACGCGATGGTTGGATTGAACAGGCAGCTAAGCTTGCGGCGGGTGAGGAAACCGAATTTGCCAAACGTGCCAAGGAAGATGGCACCTACAAAGACTAAACGGGTGCCCCATCCGGGCATCGGGGGATGATGGACAAGGATAAGGATCAGGCCATAGCCCGAAAGGGCAGACATATAGGCATCGTCATTGCCGTGACGATGGTGATCTGGCTTGCCATGAACCTGTTCATTGGCCCCGCGCTGGGTTTGACAGCCCGGCACGCGCTGCTGTTTGATTTTGCTGCTCTGGCGGCATTCATTTATGCGGGTGTGAACATTTTTCAACTCTGGCGCATGCGTCAGGACAGCTGAAGGTAACGAATGATGCTGAAGGATCAGGACCGGATCTTTACCAACATCTACGGGATGCACGAACGCACGCTGAAAGGCGCGCAAGCCCGCGGGCATTGGGACGGCACCGCTGGCCTGATTGAAAAGGGCCGGGACTGGATCATTCAGACAATGAAGGATTCCGGGCTGCGTGGACGCGGCGGTGCGGGCTTCCCAACAGGCCTGAAATGGTCGTTTATGCCAAAGGAAAGCGACGGTCGACCTTCCTATCTGGTGGTTAACGCGGACGAATCCGAGCCCGGCACCTGCAAAGACCGTGAGATCATGCGCCATGATCCACATACGCTGATCGAGGGTTGCCTGATCGCCTCTTTCGCGATGAACGCACATACCTGCTATATCTACCTGCGCGGCGAATACATCCGCGAGCGTGAGGCATTGCAGGCCGCGATTGATGAGGCCTATGAAGCGGGGCTTCTTGGCAAAAATGCAGCTGGTTCGGGCTGGGATTTTGATCTTTTCCTTCATCACGGGGCAGGGGCCTATATTTGTGGCGAGGAAACCGCCCTGATCGAAAGCCTTGAGGGCAAGAAGGGTATGCCGCGGATGAAACCTCCGTTCCCGGCGGGTGCGGGGTTGTACGGATGTCCGACCACGGTAAACAACGTGGAATCCATCGCGGTGGTGCCGACCATTCTGCGTCGGGGTGCGGATTGGTTCGCTGGATTTGGTCGTCAGAACAACGCTGGTACCAAGCTGTTTGCGATCTCGGGCCACGTGAACAATCCTTGTGTCGTCGAAGAGGCGATGTCGATCCCGTTCGAACAGCTGATCGAAACCCATTGCGGCGGCATTCGCGGCGGGTGGGATAATCTGCTGGCGGTTATCCCCGGTGGGTCCTCGGTTCCCTGCGTGCGCGGTGAAAACATGCGCGACGCGATCATGGATTTCGATTACCTGCGCAACGATCTGGGGTCGGGTCTGGGTACGGCAGCGGTGATTGTGATGGACAAATCCACCGACATCATCAAGGCGATCTGGCGCCTGTCGAAGTTTTACAAGCATGAAAGCTGTGGTCAGTGTACGCCGTGTCGCGAAGGCACCGGCTGGATGATGCGTGTGATGGATCGTCTGGTGCGCGGCGAGGCTGAACTGGAAGAGATCGACATGCTGTTCGACGTGACAAAACAGGTCGAAGGACACACGATCTGTGCCTTGGGTGATGCGGCCGCCTGGCCGATCCAGGGCCTGATCCGCAACTTCCGGGAAGAGATCGAAGACCGCATCAAGGCTCAGAAATCGGGCCGTATGGGTGCCATGGCAGCGGAGTGAACAAGATGGAAGTGTTTGCTGAATATAGCCACGCAATTGCGTCGGTTGTGCTATTCACACTGGTTGTGTTGTTTCTGGCTCCGTTTTCGGCACTGGCCAAACAAGCCAAGGGGCTGGCACCCGGTGCGACGCCTGACCAGGATTATGCCGACAAGGCGTATCGTCTGAACCGGGCCTATCTGAACGGGACGGAAACACTTCCTGCATTTGTGACAGTCATTACAGCGGCGATTTTGCTTGGTGTCAGCCCGTTTTGGGTAAACCTGCTGGCCTCGGTGGCGCTGGTTGCGCGCTTGGCGATGCTGGTGGTGCACCTGAAAGGGATTGGCAAGCCAAGCAGCGGTCCGCGGACAATTCTGTATGTGATTGGCTGGGCGTGCATGGTCGTGATCGGACTTATGGCACTGGTGGCGGCGTTTTGATAGCGACGCAGTGGAACAGAAAACAAAGAGGGAAGGTATGAAGGCCCCGAAAGCCCTTATTGTTGTGTTGGCGCTGGCTGGTGTTTCTGCATGCGGTCTGGTGAAACCGTCTGCAGATCGGTTGTTGTTCGACGGCAAGTCCTTCAGGACCAAGGCGAAGGTTGTCGACAAGAAAACCTCGCCCGCGGACTTTACGGTAGTCGTCAAAGGCGTCTCTGCTTCACTCGACGGAGCGCGCGAGGCCGGACGTCACGAAGGCACAAAATTCTGCATCCAGAACTTCGGATCGTCGCGGATTGCGTGGAAGGTGGGCCCGGACACTGACCCGCAGAAGCTCAGCATCAGCGATGATCAACTGACATTTGCAGGAACTTGCCAGCGGCCATGACCGGTGTTTTTCCATATCATCGGTTGGTGCGCGGGGTGTTATTGCCTAGCAGCAGCGAACCGCTTCGTCTTGGACAGTCCAAGACGAAAGGAAAACTCATGTCTGTCATAAAACTAGTTGCCCTCGCATCGTTGATTGCCTTGCCGGTGGTGGCAGAAGCAAAGCCGCCCTTGAGGGATGTCAAAGAGATCGACAACGAACTCTACTACATCGCCATTGCAAATGAGATCTCCGAGTTCTGCCCATCGATCAGCGGGCGGCGATTGAAAGCGATTAGTGTGATGTGGGGACTGCGGTCCAAAGCGAATAATCTGGGGTACTCGGACACAGAAATCCGCTCCTATGTCGAGTCGGATGCTGAAAAGGATCGGATGCGGGCCAAGGGCGAGGCCTATCTGGCGAAAAACGGCGTGTCCTACGACAACCCCAAAACATTCTGCTCTCTGGGGCAGAAGGAAATCCAAAGAAACAGCGCCATTGGCGTTTATTTGAGAGCGAACTGAGAGCCATGTCTGACCTCCGCAAGATCAATATCGACGGGCAGGAAATCGAAGTCGATGGTGCGATGACCCTGATACAGGCTTGTGAACAAGCCGGGGTCGAGGTGCCGCGTTTCTGCTATCACGAGCGTCTGTCGATTGCGGGAAACTGCCGGATGTGTCTGGTAGAAGTGGTGGGCGGACCGCCGAAACCGGCTGCCTCCTGCGCGATGCAAGTGCGCGATCTGCGTCCGGGGCCGGAAGGGCAGCCGCCGGTGGTCAAGACGAACTCTCCCATGGTCAAGAAGGCCCGCGAGGGAGTGATGGAGTTCCTGCTGATCAACCATCCGCTGGATTGCCCGATCTGCGATCAGGGCGGCGAATGCGATCTTCAGGATCAGGCGATGGCTTATGGCCTGTCCGGTTCGCGGTTCAAGGAAGCCAAACGCGCGGTCGATGATCTGGATCTGGGACCGCTTGTGGGCACGGCAATGACTCGCTGCATCAGTTGCACCCGCTGTGTGCGCTTCACCACCGAAGTCGCCGGGATCACTCAGATGGGTCAGACAGGGCGCGGTGAGGATGCCGAGATTACCTCGTATCTGAACCAGACGCTGGATTCGAACCTGCAGGGCAACATTATCGACCTGTGCCCGGTTGGGGCGCTGACCTCGAAACCTTATGCGTTTACCGCCCGCCCGTGGGAATTGACCAAGACCGAAAGCATCGACGTCATGGACGCGCTGGGATCGAACATTCGTGTCGATACCAAAGGGCGCGAGGTGATGCGATTCCTTCCTCGCAATCATGACGGTGTGAACGAGGAGTGGATCAGTGACAAAACCCGCTTTGTCTGGGACGGGTTGCGGCGTCAGCGTCTGGACAAGCCTTACATCCGTGAAAACGGCAAGCTGCGCCCGGCCTCATGGTCCGAAGCACTGACCAAGGCCGCAGAGGCGCTGAAAAGCGCTGAGAAGCCAGCCGGTATCGTCGGTGATCTGGCGCCGGTCGAGGCTGCGTTCGCATTGAAACAGATGATCGAAGGGCAGGGCGGTGTTGTCGAATGCCGCACCGATGGAGCCAAGCTTCCGGCCGGGAACCGTGGCGCATATGCCGGGACCGCCGCGATTGAAGACATCGATACGGCCGAGCGTATTCTTCTGATTGGCACCAACCCGCGCGATGAGGCACCGGTTTTGAACGCGCGTATCCGCAAGGCGTGGGCGCACGGGGCCGAAGTCGCTTTGGTAGGTCCAGCGGTCGATCTGACTTATGCGTACCATCATGTGGGCGGTGACCGCGCGGCGCTGCAAAAGGTTGTCGACATGGGGGGCGACGATGAAATCAGGGGCAAACGCTCGCTGGTCATCATCGGGCAGGGAGCGCTGCAGGAGGCGGATGGAGCCGCTGTTCTGGCTGCCGCGCAAACAATTGCCGCAAATACGGAAAGCGGCCTGATCATTCTGCACACTGCGGCGTCGCGCACGGGCGCGATGGATGTGGACGCCACAAACGCAGGCGGCATGGAAGCTATCAATGCTGCGGATGTGATCTATAACCTTGGTGCGGATGAGGTCGAAATCGGCGAAGGCGCGTTTGTGATCTACCAGGGCAGCCACGGAGATCGGGGCGCACACCGCGCAGATGTGATCCTGCCGGGTGCGGCCTATACTGAGGAAAACGGTCTGTTCGTGAATACGGAAGGCCGTCCGCAACTGGCGATGCGCGCCGGGTTTGCGCCGGGTGAGGCCAAGGAAAACTGGGCCATCCTTCGTGCGCTGTCGGCTGAACTGGGGGCGACGCTCCCCTATGACTCGCTGGCGCAGTTGCGCACAGCCTTGATCGAGGCGGTCCCCCATCTGGCCCGCATTGACGAGGTGATCGAGAACGAGGTTCAAGCGCTTGAGGCCGGATCTTTGGGCCAGGCGACCTTCCGCAACGCGATCAAGGATTTCTATCTGACCAACCCGATCGCACGGGCCTCGCAACTGATGGCCGAGTTGTCGGCGCAGGCGCAGGTCCGCAAAGCCGAGAAGATTGCGGCGGAATGAACCATAGCAGTTTCATATCGCAAGCCAGCGCTGTGGTTGGGTCGCACCTGACTGCGCCGGAAATGTGCGGGAAACGAAAGAAAAAGGGTGGCGCTATGGCGGCAGATGCTGTTTACACCAACGCGCCGACCCAGCCGCAGTTTGCGCAGGCTTCTGGCCTTTGCACCGCGCGCGGAAAACGGAATACCCACGGTGTGAGGACCAATGGCTGAATTCTTTAACACCCCAGGCGGAATAGCCATCATCATTCTAGCGCAAGTGCTTGCCGTTGTTGCCTTTGTGATGATTTCACTGTTGTTCCTTGTTTACGGCGACCGCAAAATCTGGGCCGCTGTCCAGATGCGCCGCGGCCCCAACGTGGTTGGCGTCTATGGCCTGCTGCAATCGGTGGCGGATGCGTTGAAATACGTCGTCAAAGAGGTCGTGATCCCCGCAGGGGCCGACCGCACGGTGTTCATCCTCGCGCCGCTCACCTCTTTCGTGCTGGCGATGATCGCCTGGGCGGTGATCCCGTTCAACGATGGCTGGGTCCTGTCGGATATCAACGTCGCCATCCTCTATGTCTTCGCCGTGTCCTCGCTTGAGGTTTATGGCGTGATCATGGGCGGTTGGGCGTCGAACTCAAAGTACCCGTTCCTGGGCTCGCTGCGCTCGGCCGCGCAGATGATTTCTTATGAGGTTTCGATCGGCCTGATCATCATCGGCGTGATCATCTCGACCGGGTCGATGAACTTTGGTGACATCGTGCGGGCACAGGATGGGTCGTTCGGGTTCTTCAGCTGGTACTGGCTGCCGCATTTCCCGATGGTCTTCCTGTTCTTCATCTCGGCGCTGGCCGAGACGAACCGGCCACCGTTTGACTTGCCCGAAGCGGAATCGGAACTGGTGGCGGGTTATCAGGTCGAATACTCGGCCACGCCTTTCCTGCTGTTCATGGCAGGCGAATACATCGCCATCTTCCTGATGTGCGCACTGACGTCACTGCTGTTCTTCGGCGGATGGCTGTCGCCGATCCCGGGCCTGCCCGATGGCGTGTTGTGGATGGTTGCAAAGATGGCGTTCTTCTTCTTCATCTTCGCGATGGTAAAGGCCATCACACCCCGCTACCGCTATGACCAGCTGATGCGGTTGGGCTGGAAAGTGTTCCTGCCGTTCAGCCTCGTTTGGGTGGTTTTTGTTGCCTTCGCGGCAAAATTCGACTGGTTCTGGGGCGCGTTTGCGCGTTGGAGCGTAGGAGGCTGATATGACCCAAATCGACTACACCCGCGCTGCCAAATACTTCCTGCTGCAAGACTTTTGGGTCGGCTTCAAACTTGGCATGAAGTACTTCTTCGCACCCAAGGCCACCGTGAACTACCCGCACGAAAAAGGCCCCCTGTCCCCGCGCTTCCGGGGGGAACACGCCCTGCGTCGCTATCCCAACGGCGAGGAACGCTGCATCGCCTGCAAACTGTGTGAAGCTGTTTGCCCGGCTCAGGCCATAACCATCGACGCCGAACCGCGCGAAGACGGCAGCCGCCGTACCACGCGCTATGACATCGACATGACCAAGTGCATCTATTGCGGCTTCTGCCAAGAGGCCTGCCCGGTTGATGCCATTGTCGAAGGCCCCAACTTTGAATTCGCCACGGAAACCCGCGAAGAGCTGTTTTATGACAAGGAAAAACTGCTGGATAACGGCGAGCGCTGGGAAGCCGAGATTGCACGCAATCTGGAACTGGACGCGCCGTACCGATGACTGACAGCCCGACAAATCCGTTCGAGCTGATGATGAAGCAGGCTCAGGACATGGCCAAGGCGATGAACCCGGCGATGGAAAGCTTCTCGCCCAAGGGGTTCGAGGCGCTGTGGCCGACCATGCCGAAAGAGGTCATGGAGATGATGTTCGGCAACACCGTCAACAAGGACGGGCTGGATGCCAAAACGCGCTTGTTGCTGACGCTGGCCGGGCTGACCTGTCAGGGCGCGCAGGCGGATTCGGCCGTGCGTCAGACCGTGCGTCATGCGCTGGAAGCGGGCGCCAAGAAACAAGAGATCGTGGAAACGATCGGTCAGATGTCGGTCTTTGCCGGCATTCCGGCCATGACCCGCGCGCTGGATCTGGCGCAAGAGGTCATGGGCGACAACGAGGATGAGGATCAATGACCGTCTTTGCCTTCTACCTGTTTGCCATCAGCGCCATCACCGGCGGGCTGTTCACGGTGATCAGCCGCCAGCCGGTGCACTCGGTCCTGTGGCTGATCCTGGCGTTTTTGTCCTCGGCGGGTTTGTTCGTGCTGCTGGGGGCCGAGTTCGTGGCGATGCTGCTGATCATCGTCTATGTCGGCGCGGTCGCGGTTCTGTTCCTCTTCGTGGTGATGATGCTGGACGTGGACTTTGCCGAGCTCAAGGCCGAAATGGCGCGCTATATGCCGCTGGCCCTGCTGATTGGTCTGATCATTCTGATGCAGTTTGTCATGGCCTTCGGTGCATGGGACAGCGCGCAGGGCGCGGCAGCCAATCTGGCCCAGCCGGTCCCGGCAGACCGCCACAACACCGAGGCGCTTGGCCTCATCCTTTACGATCAATATTTCCTTCTGTTCCAACTGGCGGGCCTGATCCTGCTGGTGGCCATGATCGGAGCCATCGTTCTGACTCTGCGCCACCGCAAAGACATCAAGCGTCAGGACATTATCGGCCAGATGATGCGCGACCCGGCCAAGGCGATGGAGCTGAAGGACGTGAAACCGGGGCAGGGGTTGTGAGAGCTGGAATTCTCCATATAGCCTTGTTTTTGGCTCTGCCGCAGACGAGTTTTGCCATTCAGTTGACTGATTGTGCTCGTTCGACTGACGGCCATCACTTTGCAGAAAGTGGGCATTTCGATGCTGGCGGTGGAATTGTGGTTTTCACTACCTCGGCGTCGACTCCGATTGGCTCTTCTGAGAACTACGTTGTTTCTGATTGCAGCACTGGGCAGCGCTTCAGGGTTTCTGCCTATCTCACGGAAGTTGCCGAGGATGGGCGTGAAATCGTGAACTACGATGATCGAGCGTCTTTCTCTGCAAAAATTGAGGAAATGGTCAGTTCGGAATACTCATACAAATTTGCGGAGCTTGGACACGAGTTTCAAGTGCCTGACGAGCGAGTATCTTTCGATGAGTTGGCGGACGAAAACTGCGCTTGTCGCTCTCTTTACCCTGACCTTTTGAACAAGAAGCGGCGCTTCAAAATGGAGCCTTGGAACGAATGATCGGACTTGAACACTATCTCACGGTCGCGGCGACGCTGTTCGTCATCGGCATCTTCGGTCTCTTCCTGAACCGCAAGAACGTCATCATCCTGCTGATGAGCATCGAACTGATGCTGCTGGCGGTGAATATCAACCTCGTGGCGTTTTCCAGTTTCCTCGGCGATCTGGTCGGGCAGGTGTTCACGCTGTTCGTGCTGACCGTTGCGGCGGCCGAGGCGGCGATTGGTCTGGCCATTCTGGTCTGTTTCTTCCGCAACCGTGGCACCATCGCGGTTGAAGACGTCAATATGATGAAGGGGTAAGGGAACATGGAAACCACCATCCTCTTTGCCCCGCTGGTGGGCGCGCTGCTCTGCGGGTTCGGCTGGAAGTTCATTGGCGAGAAAGCCGCCATGTGGACGGCCACGGGCCTGCTGTTTCTGGCTTGTCTGCTGTCCTGGATCGTGTTCTTCACCTTCGACGGCCACACGCAGCAGATCGAGATCATGCGCTGGATCGAAAGCGGTTCGCTTTCGACAAGCTGGGCCATCCGTCTGGACCGACTGACCGCAATCATGCTGATCGTTGTGACGACCGTCTCGGCGCTCGTGCACCTGTATTCCTTCGGCTACATGGATCACGACCCGCAATGGCGCGAAGGCGAAAGCTATAAGCCGCGCTTCTTTGCCTATCTGTCCTTCTTCACTTTCGCCATGCTGATGCTGGTGACTGCGGACAATCTGGTGCAGATGTTCTTTGGCTGGGAAGGCGTGGGTGTCGCCTCATATCTGTTGATCGGGTTCTATTATCGCAAGCCTTCGGCCAATGCGGCGGCAATCAAGGCCTTTGTGGTCAACCGGGTTGGCGACTTTGGTTTTGCTCTGGGCATCTTCGCGCTGTTCTTCCTGACCGACAGTATCAACTTCTCGGATATCTTTGCCTCTGCTCCTGCGCTGGCAGAAGAGAAGCTGCATTTCCTTTGGGGGGAATGGACCGCGATCGAAGTTATCTGCGTTCTGCTGTTCATCGGTGCGATGGGTAAATCGGCGCAGTTGATCCTGCACACATGGTTGCCGGACGCGATGGAAGGCCCGACGCCTGTGTCAGCGCTGATCCACGCTGCGACCATGGTGACCGCAGGCGTCTTTTTGGTCTGCCGCATGTCCCCGCTGATGGAGTTCGCACCGGGCGCGACAGGGTTCATAACCGTTCTTGGGGCCTCGACTGCGTTCTTCGCTGCTACTGTTGGTCTGGTTCAGACCGATATCAAACGTGTCATCGCGTATTCGACCTGTTCGCAGCTGGGCTACATGTTTGTGGCAGCGGGCGTCGGCATGTATTCGGCAGCGATGTTCCACCTGTTCACGCATGCCTTCTTCAAGGCGCTGTTATTCCTTGGGGCCGGTTCGGTGATCCACGCGATGCATCACGAGCAGGAGATGACCGAGTATGGCGGTCTGCGCAAAAAGATTCCCTATACCTTCTGGGCGATGATGATCGGTACCCTGGCGATTACCGGTGTTGGCATCCCGCTGACCACCTTTGGGTTTGCCGGTTTCCTGTCAAAGGACGCAATTATCGAAAGCGCCTATGCGGGCGGATCAAGCTATGGCTTCTGGTTGTTGGTCGTCGCTGCCGCGTTCACCTCGTTCTACAGCTGGCGTCTGATCTTCCTGACCTTCTATGGCGAGCCGCGCGGCGACAAGCACACGCATGATCACGCACATGAAAGCCCGATGGTGATGCTGGTGCCGCTGGGTGTTCTGTCGCTGGGTGCGGTATTCGCGGGCATGATCTGGTACGGAAACTTCTTTGGCCATGCGGACAAGGTCGGCAAATTCTACGGTATTCCGGTTGCAGAAGCTTCAGAGCATGCCGAGGCCGGTGATCACGCGGCGGCGGATGCTTCGCACGGCGAAGACAGCCATGCCGATGAAAGCCACGCGGCTGCCGGCCATGCCGATGAGGGTCATGGTGAGAAGGATGCCAAGGGTGGCGATCATCACTATTTCTTTGCGGGCCAGCCCGGCGAGGGCGCGCTTTACATGGCGCCGGACAACCACATTCTGGACGATGCGCATGCGGCCCCGAAATGGGTCAAGGTTTCACCCTTCGTCGCGATGTTGCTTGGCTTTATCGTGGCCTATTGGTTCTACATCGTGAACACATCGCTGCCGGCACGTCTGGCCGCGAACCAGCGTCCGCTGTACCTGTTCTTGCTGAACAAATGGTATTTCGACGAAATCTACGACGCGATCTTTGTCAAACCCACTGTCGCCCTTGGCCGGTTCCTGTGGAAACGCGGTGACGGCAATACAATCGACGGCTTCCTGAATGGGGTTGCAATGGGCGTTGTTCCCTTCTTCACCCGCCTCGCAGGCAAGGCGCAGACCGGGTACATCTTTACTTACGCCTTCTGGATGGTATTGGGCATTGCGGCCCTTGTCACCTGGATGTCGATCGGCGGAGGCGCACACTAATGGACAATATCCTATCTATTGTCACCTTTATCCCCGCCATCGCAGCAAGCATTCTGGCGCTGTTCCTGCACGGCAGCGACGTCGCGGCTCAGCGCAACGCCAAGTGGATTGCATTGCTGGCGACAACTGTGACGTTTCTGGTGTCAATTGGCATCTACACAGGCTTTGATCCTTCGAACACCGGCTTCCAGATGGTGGAAGAGGGTGAATGGCTGATGGGTCTGAAATACAAGATGGGCGTGGATGGCATTAGCGTTCTGTTCGTGTTGCTGACCACTTTCATCATGCCGCTGACCATTCTGGCCAGTTGGAATGTGACAGACCGCGTCAAGGAATACATGATTGCTTTCTTGCTGCTGGAAACGCTGATGCTGGGCGTGTTCATGGCGCTGGATCTTGTGCTGTTCTACCTGTTCTTCGAGGCAGGTCTGATCCCGATGTTCCTGATCATCGGTATCTGGGGCGGCAAGGATCGTATCTATGCCAGCTTCAAGTTCTTCCTTTACACCTTCCTCGGCTCGGTGCTGATGCTGGTAGCCATGGTTGCAATGTATGCTGACGCAGGCACTACGGATATCGAAGCGCTGATGGCCCATCAGTTCGCATCCGAGAGTTTCAGCGTGTTGGGCATCTATATCACCGGCGGTATGCAGACGCTGATGTTCCTGGCCTTCTTCGCATCTTTTGCGGTGAAAATGCCGATGTGGCCGGTGCATACCTGGTTGCCCGATGCGCACGTTCAGGCGCCGACGGCGGGCTCGGTCGTGCTGGCGGCGATCCTGTTGAAGATGGGCGGCTATGGCTTCCTGCGGTTCAGCCTGCCGATGTTCCCGGTTGGCACGGCGGTGATGACTGATCTTGTGCTTTGGATGTCAGCCATAGCGGTTGTCTATACCTCGCTGGTGGCACTGGTGCAGGAAGACATGAAAAAGCTGATCGCGTATTCCTCGGTGGCGCATATGGGCTTTGTCACGATGGGCATCTTTGCTGCGAACCAGCAAGGCATTGACGGCGCGATTTTCCAGATGCTGAGCCACGGGTTCATCTCTGCCGCGCTCTTCCTCTGTGTCGGCGTGATCTATGACCGGATGCACACCCGCGATATCGAGGCTTATGGCGGTCTGGTCATCCGGATGCCCGCCTATGCGCTGGTCTTCATGCTGTTCACCATGGCCAATGTCGGACTGCCGGGCACCAGCGGGTTTATTGGTGAGTTCCTGACACTCATGGGTACATTCCAGGTTAACACCTGGGTGACTGCAGTTGCGGCGACCGGTGTGATCTTCTCGGCAGCCTACGCGTTGTGGCTCTACCGCCGCGTTGTCTTTGGGGACCTGATCAAGGAAAGCCTGAAGGCGATGACCGACATGAGCTCGCGCGAGCGGTTGATTTTTGCCCCGCTGATCGTGATGACGATCCTGTTGGGGGTCTACCCGTCGCTGGTGACCGATGTGATCGGGCAATCGACGACGGCACTCATTTCGAACTATGACACGGCTCTGGCCGCGGCTGAGGCTGCGACCCAGACTGCCGCTTCGCATTAAGGGAGCTTTGGAGACATGATCCAGGCTGATCTGACAATTATCTTGCCGGAAATCGTTCTGGCGATCTATGCGATGGTGGCTCTGTTGGGGGCTGTCTACACCTCGAGAGACGGGCTGGCTTCGGTTCTGGTCTGGACCACAGCGGGCTTGATGGCGGTCCTGGCGATCTGGATCGCAACCCAAGGCAGTGGTACCAACGTGGCCTTCAACGGCATGTTCGTAGATGACGGGTTCGCGCGTTTTGCCAAAGTTGCCATCCTTTTGTCGGCAGGTGCCGTACTGGTGATGAGCCAGGAATACATGGCACGCCGGGGTTTGCTGCGCTTTGAATATCCGTTGCTGGTGGCTCTTGCCGCCGTAGGGATGATGATGATGGTCAGCGCAGGCGATCTGATGTCTCTTTACATGGGGCTCGAGCTGCAATCCCTTGCGCTTTATGTTGTTGCCGCGCTGCGTCGTGACAGCGCGAAATCAACCGAAGCAGGGCTGAAGTACTTTGTTCTGGGCGCTCTCAGTTCAGGTCTGCTGCTGTATGGTGCGTCGCTGGTCTATGGGTTCACCGGCACGACACTGTTCTCGGGCATTATTCAGACGGTCCATCATGGGGACGTCTCGGTTGGTCTGTTGTTTGGCCTGATCTTCCTGATCTCGGGTCTGGCATTCAAGGTGTCGGCGGTTCCGTTCCATATGTGGACGCCAGATGTCTATGAAGGGTCGCCGACGCCAATTACGGCTTTCTTTGCCACCGCTCCGAAAGTCGCGGCAATGGCCTTGTTTGCACGTCTTCTGCATGACGCTTTCGGAGGCGTGGTCAAAGATTGGCAGCAAGTGATTGTTTTGCTGTCGGTGCTGTCGATGCTGCTGGGGGCGGTTGCCGCAATTGGTCAGCGCGACATCAAGCGACTGATGGCGTTCTCGTCGATTGCCCATATGGGCTATGCGCTGATCGGTCTGGCGGCTGGCACCGAGTTGGGTATTCAGGCGATGCTGATGTATCTGGCGATTTATGTGACCATGAACATCGGCACGTTTGCGTTTATTCTGATGATGGAACGCGACGGCAAACCCGTCACAGACATTGATGCGCTGCGCCAGTATTCCAAACGTGATCCGGGCAAGGCCCTTGCTGTTCTGATCCTGATGTTCTCGCTTGCCGGTGTGCCACCGATGCTGGGTTTCTTTGCAAAATTTGGTGTTTGGCGGGCTGGTGTAAGTGCCGATTTGACCGGCCTTGTTGTGGTTTCGGCCATCGCATCGGTAATTGGCGCCTTCTATTACCTGCGGATCGTGTTCTACATGTATTTCGGGGCCGAGAACGAGGACCCGATCGAAACGCGGTCGACACCTGTTCTGTGGGTCGCCCTGATGGGGTCCGCGGCGCTGATGCTGATCGGGGTCTTCTATCAGTTCGGGATCGAGGGCGCGGCCGCGGCCGCGGCAGCGACTCTTGTCAACTGAACGTTATGAACAATCTGAAAGAGGGGCTCGGTCGCGTGACCGGGCCTTTTTGATATGACCAAGTGGCCACAAGGCTATGGCCTGCACGAGGTGCAGGAAGTCGATAGCACACTCAACGAAGCGGCGCGGATTGCCCCCAATGCCCGTGGTCCTGTCTGGATCATGGCGCATCATCAGACGGCTGCGCGTGGGCGACGCGGACGGTCATGGGCCAACCCCATGGGCAACCTTGCCGCGACCCTTTTGATGCGCCCCGAAGGTGCACCAGAACAGGCGGCACTGCGCAGTTTTGTTGCGGCACTGGCTCTGTTTGACGCTTGCGTCTCTGTGACAGGGCGTGCCGCGGGGTTGTCGTTGAAATGGCCCAATGACGTACTGCTGAACGGTGGTAAGCTTGCTGGTATTTTGCTGGAAAGCGCCGGTCAGGGGCGCGGTGTAGCGCATCTGTCGATCGGTATTGGCGTGAATTTGGCCAGCGCCCCAGACGCCGACGTGGTAGAACCGGGCGCGATCCGTCCCGTCTCGCTGTTGTCGGAAACCGGTGCAAACGTCACACCCGAGGATTTTCTGACCGAGCTTGCCTCGGCCTATGCCAAATATGAAACTCAGTTTGTTACCTACGGGTTCGAACCCATTCGCACTGCGTGGCTGTCCCGTGCTGCCCGGCTGGGCGAGGTTATCACGGCCCGTACCGGCACGTCTGAGACGGTTGGGACCTTCGAAACGGTGGACGCAGCCGGTAACCTTGTCTTAAACACCGCCAAAGGTCGCGTGAGCATTCCTGCGGCGGATGTCTATTTCTGAAAGGGGCACAGATGCTTCTGGCCATTGATTGCGGCAATACCAACACAGTCTTCTCGATCTGGGATGGTCAGGAATTTCTGTGCACCCTGCGCACCTCGACCCATCACGCACGCACGGCGGACGCCTATTTCACCTGGTATTCGACGCTGGTGAAACATTACGGGATCGAGGCGAATATCTCGGATGTCATCATTGCCTCGACCGTGCCGCGCGTCGTGTTCAACCTGCGCATTTTTGCAGATCGCTTTTTTGGGTGCAGGCCGCTGGTGGTGGGAAGGCCGGATTGCCTGTTGCCCGTGCCGCCGCGTGTGGATCAAGGAACTGTGCCGGGCCCGGATCGACTGGCCAACGCGGTCGGCGCATTTGACCGTCATGGCGGCAATGTCGTCGTGGTGGACTTTGGTACCGCAACAAATTTCGACGTTGTCGCCGCGGACGGTGCCTATGTGGGGGGCGTCATCGCTCCGGGTGTTAACCTCAGCCTTGAGGCTTTGCATCAGGGCGCGGCCGCACTGCCGCATATCGACATCACGCGACCCGAGAAGGTGATCGGTACAAATACGGTTGGTTGTATCCAGTCGGGTGTGTATTGGGGATATTCCGGCCTGATCGAAGGGCTGATCGCGCGGATCAAGGCCGAATATGGAATGCCGATGAAAGTCGTGGGAACCGGAGGGTTGGCCCCCTTGTTCGATCAGGCCGACGTGGGGTTCGACGTAATCGAGGATGATTTGACGATGCACGGCTTGACCGTGATTCATCGCTACAACAAGGAAAATGGCTCGATATGAGCAGTGAAAGATTGATCTACCTGCCGCTGGGTGGCGCGGGCGAAATTGGCATGAATGCCTATGTGTACGGATATGGTCAGCCCGGGCAGGAACGCCTGATCCTGGTGGATCTGGGCGTCACCTTTCCCGATATGGACACAACACCGGGCGTCGACCTGATCTACGCGGATATTTCATGGTTGAAAGAACGGGCCGACCGGCTGGATGGCGTTTTCATCACCCATGCGCATGAAGACCATGTCGGCGCGGTGGCTCATTGCTATGAGGCTCTGGGAGCTCCGATCTATGCCCGGGCTTTCACGGCCAATATCGCGCGTCGCAAGATGGAAGAATATGCGCACCCGACCGATGCGGTGACAACCGTGTCCGCTTGGCCTGAAACGGTTTCAGTCGGACCGTTTACGGTGGGTTTCCTTCCTGTTTCACACTCGATCCCGGAAAGTGCTGCTTTGGTCATCGACACGCCCGCAGGGCGCGTGGTGCACTCGGGTGATTTCAAGCTGGATGCAAACCCGGTCGTGGGCGAAGCCTTTGATCCCGACCTGTGGGCCGAGATTGCCAAGCCGGGCGTCAAGGCGTTGGTTTGCGACAGCACGAATGTTTTCTCGGCGCATCCGGGCCGTTCGGAATCCGAGGTCGGGCCAGAGATTACCAAACTGGTCGAAAGCGCCAACGGCATGGTTGTGGCTACCACCTTCGCGTCGAACGTGGCACGGGTCAAAACATTGGCCGAGGCGGGCGCACGCGCGGGGCGTTCAGTTGTGTTGTTGGGGCGAGCAATGCGGCGGATGATCGAAGCTGCAACCGAAACCGGTATCCTGTCGGACTTCCCCAAGGTGATCAGCGCAGAAGAGGCGTTGGACCTGCCGCGCCAGAACCTGATGCTGATCGTGACCGGCAGCCAGGGCGAACGCCGTGCGGCAAGTGCGCAACTGGCCCGTGGCAAGTACCGAGGTCTGGAACTGTCCGAAGGCGATCTGTTCCTGTTTTCGTCGAAAACCATTCCCGGAAATGAACGTGGCGTGATTTTCATCATGAACCAGCTCAGTGAAAAGGGCGTGGATGTAGTGGATGACAGCTCGGGCCTCTATCATGTCTCTGGCCATGCGAACCGGCCTGATCTTGAGAAGGTGCACGCGCTGATCGATCCGCAAGTTGTGATCCCAATGCATGGAGAGCACCGGCACCTGCGCGAGCATGTCAAACTGGCTGAGCAGGGTGGCAGAACGGGTGTGCTGGCCGTGAACGGCACCATGCTGGATCTCAGCGGCAATAATGCACCCGTGGTGGTCGACTATGTCGAAACCGGGCGTACCTATCTGGACGGTACGGTGAAAATCGGTGCGATGGACGGTGTGGTACGGGACCGTATTCGCATGGCGCTGAACGGCCACGTAACTGTGACAGTCGTTCTGGACGAAGAAGACGAGCCGCTGGGCGAACCGTGGTGCGATACGATGGGTCTGCCCGAGGTCGGAACGTCCCGGGCCGGTTTGGTCGAGGTGTTGGAAGAAGACCTGAACCAGTTCCTGATGCGGGCGGCAGCCAAGACCCTACGGGATGACGACAAGCTTGAAGACGAAATGCGCCGGATCGTGCGTCAGACGGCAAAAGCGGAAATCGGCAAAAAGCCCGAAGTGACGGTAGTTGTCAGCCGGATGCGGTGAAACTGACCGGTCAATCCTGCTCGGGCATTGGATAGCCTCTGAGCCGCAGGAACAGATTGGCTTCTTCGTTGTTCTGGTAGAATGGAACCGATATTGGCGGCTCGGGTGAGGTTACCCGGGCCGCGACCTCGGCCAGAACAACCTCGGTGATAAACGGCAGATCCAGATCGCGCGCCCGATCCAGCTCCACCCATTGCAGATGCGACAGTTCGTCCGAGGCATGGCTGAAATCATCCAAGTCGCCCTGCAGCGCATCGGCATCGACCAGAAAGAACCGCGCATCGAACCGACGGGGGCGGCCGGGCGGTGTGACCGCGCGAAACACAAATTGCAACGCAGCTGCCGACGGCACGTAACCCATGGCAGAAAAGCTCTGCCAGTCGTCGGGAATGCTGCCCGGCCAGTGTCCCGTCTGGCCCAGGACAAGTCCTGTTTCTTCCCAAAGCTCGCGAATTGCTGCGGCGGCAAGGGCGTGTTGTTTTCCGGATTCCGCCTGTTCCGCCAACCGCTCAGAACACAGGTCAGGCAGTGAGGTCGCGAGCGGTACATCCGCATCCGCCGGATCGACCGCTCCACCGGGGAACACGAATTTGTTGGGCATGAACACGGCCTTGGACCCACGTTGACCCATCAGGATCGACGGGTTGGTCCACCTGTTCCGCAAAACGATGACGGTTGCGGCGTCGCGGATGGCGGTCTTGTCGGTCGTCATGCTCAAAACAATCGTTTCTTGAGGCTCATGAATCGTTGCCAAAACCGTGCATACGACGCGCCCACTGATATGCGACCACAGCGCCTTTCAAGCGGGGGAGCAAAAACAGCGACAGTGCAACGCAAGCAATGGAAAACCCGATGGCCATCACCCATGGGTCCGGGCGCCAGTTCACATACGAGACGTGCAGAGCCGGGGCCAACAAGTGCCCGACCAGCAGGATCGTCAGATAGGCGGGCCCATCATCGGCGCGATGATGAAACAGTTCCTGTCCACAGTTCGAGCAGGTGTCATTTACCTTCAGGTAGCTGTGCAACAGCTTGCCTTCGCCGCAATTAGGGCACTTGCACCGAAACCCTTTGACCAATGCAGGCCAGGTTTCACGCTCGTTCTGGGTTGTGGTGTCGATCGTCTGATCTGTCATAATATTACTCGCGCAGTAATCTTTGGCGGATAATGCGCCTGAACAGGTGATTTTTAAAGGGGGGTGCGTCGCTTTGCAACGCACCTCAACTGAACTTCGTCGTGAAATACCACGCTGGTTCAAAAAAGTTGCTGGCACTGCGACGGAATTCCCTACTTCGCGCGTTTGAATGGATATGAGCAGCGGCACTCAGGCCGCGTTAACAAGGGAAAACCGAAATGAAAAATGCAAAATTCATCACGGCGATTGTTCTGTCGGGTGTTGCAATCACCGGCACGTCTGTTCTCGCGGCTGGCCCGGGTGGTCGTGAGCCAGTGTCCTTTCAGGAATTGGATGCCAATGGCGACGGTCAGGTGACGCAGCAAGAGATGGAAGCGCGTTTCACCGAACGCTTCTCGGCCGCGGATACTGATGGGGACGGTCAACTCAGCCTTGAGGAAATGCAGGCCGCCGCTCAGAAAAAAGCAAACGACCGGGTCGCCAAAATGTTCGAAAACAACGATGCGAACAACGACGGTTTCCTAAGCCAGGACGAGTTGCCGAAACCGCGTCGGGGTGACAAGATGTTTGACCGGATGGATGCAGATAACAGTGGTGGAATATCGGAGCAGGAATTTGCCGATGCCAAAGACCGGATGGGACGTCACCATAAGAATAAGCGCCACAAGTCGGGTGCAATCGATAACTGATGCAGGGTGGAGGACCTGACCTCTCACCTACACGATGTTCGCGGTGCGGGTTGCACCGCGAGCTCTCTCAGCGACGATGTGTTGCTGAGCCAATTCGCTGATGGTGACGCACAGGCTGCGCGGGTTTTAACCGATCGTCTCGGGCCGCTTTGTTATTCCGTCGCGTTGCGTATGTTGGGCAATCGGGCCGAGGCAGAAGACGTAACGCAGGAGGCGATGATGCGGTTGTGGCAGATGGCGCCGGATTGGGTGCCGGGTCAGGCCAAAGTGTCGACATGGTTGTATCGCGTGACGCTGAATCTGTGTGTGGACATCCGGCGCAGGAAGGCCCCCGGCAGGTTGTCGGATATTCCTGAGCCGGAAGATGGCAAAGCCAGCGTAGCCGACCGACTGCAGGATGAGGCTCGCGTGGATGCGTTGCAGCTTGCCTTGGCGCAGCTGCCCGAAAGGCAGAGGCAGGCAGTGGTTCTGCGCCACATCGAAGAGTTGCCCAACCCTGAAATTGCCGGGATCATGGGAATTTCACTAGAAGCGGTTGAAAGTTTGACTGCGCGGGGCAAACGAAGTCTGACCGCGATATTGGCCGGGCGACGTGAAGAACTGGGGTATGACGATGACGGATGAAAACCTGGAACTGGATCATTTGTTTGCGCAGGCTCGGCAGAACCGACCGGCGCTGCCCGACGATCTGGCCGTGCGCATTCAGATTGATGCTGAAAAACTCCGCCTGAGTCGCTTAAGGCCTGAACCGCATCCACAATTTTCGCTCTGGCATCGAATGATGGGCAACGTAGGTGGCTGGCAGGGGGTGGGCGGCTTGATCGCTGCCAGTGCGGCGGGGCTCTGGATCGGCCTTTCCGCGCCGGGGTTCCTGCCCGATCCCGCCAATCTGCTGGCATCGCAAGAGGCGGCCCTTTTTGTGGCGGACCTTGGATATGACACGAGTTTTCTGGAGAGCACAGAATGAATGCTGCCCCTAAACCGAAACGCCGGTGGATGACGGTTTTGCTGGTCTTGTCATTGGCTCTGAACCTGTTGTTTGTCGGTGTTGCAGTCGGAACCATGCTGCGCCTGAAGGATGGAGTTCACACCGAAGCACCGCCGGGATTCGGCCCGGCGCTATATCGCGCTTTGCCGAAAGAT
Source organism: Ruegeria sp. BHSB056 (assembly GCF_059613305.1). NCBI lineage: Bacteria > Pseudomonadati > Pseudomonadota > Alphaproteobacteria > Rhodobacterales > Roseobacteraceae > Ruegeria > Ruegeria sp. BHSB056. The sequence continues at coordinate 46,904 of NZ_JBXWSG010000021.1, forward strand.
GATCGAAAAGCGATGCGAGGGGAACTGTCTGCGCTACGCGAAAAAGACTTAAGGGGGCGCAGACAAGACTTTGAAGCGCTGAGTCGGGCACTGCGCACAGTGCCCTTCGATCCGGTCGCCGTTGAAGTGTTGTTGCAGAAACAGTCGCAGGCAACGGCAGAACTGCAATTAGCCTTGCAGACACAATGGCTGGCTCGCGTCACCGCCATGAGCGACGCAGAGCGGCAATCTTATGCGGACAGGTTGCAAAAGATCGTCGAACGCGGGCCGCATGGGCACAAGAAAAAGGACTGACAGGTTCAGGCTGCGCTTTGCCTGATACTCACCTGATTGCGCCCCGCTTTTTTTGCCGCATAAAGGGCTTTGTCGGCGGCTTTTAGGATATCTTCTACAGGAACGGGTTTGCGTTCTTTTCCCGGTTGACCCGATTGCGGCGTTTCCAGCCCAATGCTGATCGTGACATTAACCTGCAAACCTTGATCCGATAGCAGGAACGGGGCGCGACAAATGCTGTCACAGATAGTCTCAGCCAGTTTTCTGGCTTGCTTTTCTGACACATCAGGCACCGCGAACATGAACTCTTCACCGCCGATACGGGCGACAAAACCCTGGGATCCAAGTGCGCTTTGCATGCGTTTTGCGGCCTGCGTCAGAACACAATCACCAGCGCCATGGCCATGGCAGTCATTGATGGTCTTGAAGTGATCCAGATCCGCCAGCATGACGGCAAAGCCACGCCCGGTACGGGCAGACTGGCGCGCGATCTGATCCAATGCCCGCATGGCGTAACGACGATTGTGCAGCCCGGTGAGCGGATCAATACAGGACTCGGCGATCCCTTTTCTCAGTGATACGCGCAGATGATCAAGCCGTGCCTTGCGCGCAATCTGATTATTCAGCCGCAACAGAATCTCTTGCGCGCAGAACCCCCCCAGGCATACGGCGTCCGCTCCTCTGTCCAGCGCTTCCGAGGCCTGCACGGCGTCATAGTCCTGCAAGACGCCAATCAGGACGGTATTCCGGGTTGCTGCCCGTGACCTGAGATCCGCAAGGACATTCAGCGCGGATGGGTGCGAGCCCAATTCGACGACAATCGCGTCCGGTATCGGTCCGGACAAAACGCCTTGTAAGTTCGATTGAAGGTGCCAGGACAGATCGAAACGGTGCTGGCCTTGCAGGGCCTTGTACCAAAGGGCACCGGTTTGGACAGTATCGGCCAAGATATCAACCCGGGCCGCGTTCGGGGGGCTGATCATCACAGGGGCGGGTTCCCCAAATCCAATAGGTTGCGATCCGTTGCTGACCTGCAAATCTTGAGTAGCTGCGCGCACGCGCAAAAGGCTCCGAATGCGTGCCAGTAGCAACGTATCTTTGAAAGGGTGCGTCAGCACATCGTCCAGCCCGTCTTTCAGGGCACGCAGGCGCGCGTTTTTGTCATTCTGTGCTGCCAGTACGACGACGGGCACGTCATCAAGGCCAGATACTTCGGTGAGGGCTTTCTTGACATCAGCTGCTGTTCCGTCGGGCAATGTTTGGGCCGTCAGAACAAGGTCTGGCTGCACGCGACGTGCAAGGGCTTGTAGCCCTTCAAGTTTTCCACCCTGTACCACGTGGTACCAGGCAGCAGTCAGTTGAACCTTCAGCATTATGCGGTTGGTTGATACCCCGTCGAGGACAAGGATGGTGCCTTGCACAGACATAGTCGTTCACCGTTGATTGCATGCGTGAACAAATTGTTTATGAGTCTGGTTAACAAACTCTTTCCAGCACCATTCTCTGAGCGCAGTTTATGCCCCTTTCGCCCGATTCAGCCGAGACTCTTGCTCTGACAGCCCTGGGGTGGTTGGTCAGCAACGACGAGCTTTTGCCTGTATTTCTTGGCTCGACAGGCGCTTCGATCGGGGATGTTCGCAATCGGGCCGGTGATCGGGACTTTCTGACTTCGGTTCTCGATTTTCTGGTGCTTGACGATTCGTGGGTCATGGCGTTTTGTGACGCCAACTCAATCGCCTATGATCACCCGGCCCAGGCGCGGGCGGTTCTGTCAGGCGGTGGCGATGTACACTGGACCTGAACACCTTTTCCGCAGGAGCACGCGATGCCAATAGAAGCAATCGTCTTCGACAAGGATGGCACTTTGTTCGATTTTGCCAAAACCTGGGGAACGTTCGGGCGCTCGTTGCTGATGCGTCTGACAAAGGGGGATGTAGACCGCGCGGCGGAACTCGGCAGCGTCATCGGATTTGATTTCGAGCAAGAGCGGTATACCACAGATAGCATTGTGATAGCCGCAACGGTCGAAGAAATCGCCGAAGTGCTTATTTCGCATGTTGACGATGTGACATTGCAGGAAGTTGTGGACATGATGAACGCCGAAGCCGCGGCGGCTCCTCAATCCCCTGCCGTGCCGTTGGGTCCGTTCCTGAAAGGGTTGCAGCAATCCGGGATCAAACTGGGCGTTGCGACAAATGACAGCGAGCATCCGGCATTGCAGCATCTGGAATCTGCGGGAATACGCGAACACTTCGATTTTATCGCCGGGTATGACAGTGGTCATGGGTTCAAACCGGGGCCAGGTCAGTTGCTGGCCTTTTCCGCACAGATCGGGGTCGAGCCGTCGCGCATCGCAATGGTAGGTGACAGTGTTCATGACCTGCAAGCGGGACGCGCAGCCGGAATGATCACCATTGGCGTTTTGACCGGATTGGCCGAAGCAGAAGCGCTGGCGCCGATGGCGGATGTTGTCCTGCCGGATATCGGTCACATTCCGGCATGGCTGGCCGAAAAATGATGCGTTGATCCGGAAAATCGACGAACAATTATAGAAAACCGACAAGCTCTGTCGCAGATGGAGCGGCCAGAAACGCGTCTTCGGGTCTTGCTTGTACCAAGCCAGAACGGAGGCAACCATGGCCGAGACCAACACACGCAAACGCCGCGGCGGAGGACGCGCAGGTGCGGCAGCGCGCAGGGGCAGCGCGGTGATTGACCAGATGCCGTGGGACCCACCCATCAACATAGATCGCCCGACTGAACCGCTGGATCAGGCCGGGATCGAAGCGATCCATGAAGGGGCCATGCGTATTCTGGAAGAGATCGGGATCGAATTCTACAATGAAGAGGCAATCGGCATCCTGCGCGAGGCAGGGTGCACGATCAAAGGTGACAACGTCCGCATGGGGCGCGATTTTGTCATGGAGATGATCGCCAAGGCGCCCAGCCAGTTTTCCATCACGCCCCGCAATGTTGACCACAGGATCGAGATCGGTGGAAAGAACATCCTGTTCGGCAACGTTTCGTCGCCGCCCAATTACTGGGACATGGAGATCGGGAAAAAAGTGCCCGGCAATCGCGAGATGTGCCAGAATCTTCTTAAGCTGACGCAATACTTCAACTGTATTCACTTCGCAGGCGGATATCCTGTAGAACCCGTCGATATTCATGCCAGCGTCCGGCATCTGGATGTGCTGTATGACAAGCTGACCCTGACCGACAAGGCGATGCACGCCTATTCGTTGGGTAAGGAGCGTGTAGAAGACGTGATGGAAATGGTGCGCATCGCGGGCGGTCTCAGCCACGAAGAATTCGAG
>NZ_JBXWSG010000022.1:0-46710 GCF_059613305.1 Ruegeria sp. BHSB056
TGCCGCCAGCCGCAATCAACAGGTAAGGGTTCCCCATTATCCTCGTCCGCGCAGAATATCGCCTAGTTCGCCCTGTGGGCGGTTTCGGGTGAAGGCCAGCAGCATGCCAACGGCAATACCGCCAGCAATCAGGGACGAGCCGCCATAGCTGACGAACGGCAAAGTCATGCCCTTGGCCGGCAGCAGACGTACAGCAACACCCATGTTGATCATCGCCTGAACGCCAAACATGCAGGCCAGACCGGTACCGGCCAGACGAATGAACATGTCGCGTTCGCGCATCAGCCGCAGCAGCGAGCGCACGACGATCAGCGCGTATAGCGCAATGATGATCATGACAAGGATCAGGCCGTATTCCTCGGCCGCGACGGCGATGATGAAATCGGTATGGGCATCGGGCAGCGACCATTTCACCTGCCCCTCCCCCACGCCGACGCCGAACAAGCCGCCCTCGCGGATGGCATTGGTGGCATAGCCCAGCTGGGTGGTCGGATCGACCTCTTGATTCAGAAAGCCGTCGATGCGGCGGGCAAAGTGTTCAGAATTCGAATAGGCCAGCATCCCGCCCAGAACGACAACACCGGCCATGCCCAGCAACAGCAGCATCGGGGCCCCGGCTACGAAATACATAACGCCCCAGCCGAACAGGATCAGGCAGGCCTGACCGAAATCGGGTTGCATCACCAGCATGGCCACAATGGCCATGCAGAGCGCAAAGGACCACAACCGCCCCGGAGGGCCATTGATTTCCTGTGAGGCCGCCAGCAGCCAAGCGGCCACGACGACAAAGCCGGGTTTCAGAAACTCGGACGGTTGCAGCGAGGCAAAGCCCAGCGAATACCAACGCACCGCACCCTTGCCGAAATCCGTTCCAAACACCGGCAGGAAGACCAGAGCGACGAAGGCCCCCAGAAAACCCAGAACGGCCAGACGCCGCACCAAGGTTGGAGACATCATCGAAGTCAGCAGCATCGCGATCAGCGCCAATCCGCCGAACAAGGCCTGACGCTCGACATAATGGAAGGGGTCGAACCCGTTGCGACCGGCCAGTGGCGGCGAAGAGGCCAGCCCCAGCAACAGCCCGATGGTAAACAGGATCAGAACGCAGGACATCGTCCAGCGATCGATAGTACGCCACCACTTCGGTAGAATCGGTTCTCCGCGCTGGTCCTGGACCGCGCCATACACCATCTCAGTCATGAGATACCGCCACTCTCTGCCTCGTTAACGCCCCGTTTTCGGGGTCTGGCTACGAGTCTACATGCAATTTGGCGATCAGGCCAGCCTGTTCGCGGGCAAATCGGGATTTCCCGCGCAAGACCCGCGCCGCAGACCCAGACCGCCTGTCAACCGTGTTGCGACGGCCATCGGGCGGGAGGCGGCGGGCTGTCAGACTTTGGTCAGCAGCAGCGGCACATCCAGCAGCCCCGCCACACCGAACAGTTCGGCCCTGGGGGGAGGCGTGTAACCGTTGATCGCATCAGCTTGCAGGGTTCCTGCGGCCGAGGACCAATACCAGTGGGCATTATTGAAACGCGTTGCAGATGTTTCGAGGTTCTTGAAGATGGCTTTGATCTGCACCCCATTGAGAACATTGGGCGACTTTCGTTGCATCATCGCGATTGCCCCGGCAACAAGGGCCGAAGCCCCCGAAGTGCCGCCGAATTCGGTATACAGACCAGCAGGATCGTCCACGGCCTTTTTTCGGGTTTCGACAGCCGCGGCAAGGCTGCCTTCGACATAACCCCGCGGGCCCGGCACATCCAAGGTCACCAACCGTTGAGGCGCGAATTCGACAATCGGGATCGCGTCACCACTGCCGTCGCGTTTCAGGTGATGTTTCGGGTTTTCCATATGGAAGTCAGTGGCCGAGGCTGCATCACGGTCCAGACGAATTTGATAGCGGTTGTAGATCTCACCGTCATCCGAGGGGGCGGACACGGTCAGATCAGCAGAGTGGTTCGAATACCCGGACCGGGTGCCATTGTAGTTGACGGCCCCCACCGAGATGATCCCGTTGGTTGGATCACCGGACAGGCTGGCAGGGTAAATCAATTCACTTCGACCGTCATTGCCAGCGGCACAGACCACCGGAATTCTCGTGCTGACCCATTTGATGATCTTGTCCAGCGCCGACCATGCCACCGAGATGTCGCGCGCGTCGCCGTCGGGTTCGTCGCGCCTCGTCTCGTGCAGGCGCGTCTTTTCGTGCGAGTCCAGACCCGGATAGAACGGCTCGGTGCCAGTGGCAGGGCGAAATCGATATCCCGGCCAGTGGTCCGGGTTCGCGGCATCGCGCGGAAACAGGATGACATGCGCGCCTTTGTGGAGGGCATAAAGAAACGCCGCAATCAATTCTTCCGGGCTGGGCGAGATAGACGTCGTGATCGGAATAATCCTGCTTTTGGGATCAACCCCATAATACGCCGCGATATTGCCGGTATTGCCGAATTGGTCGGTTGCAAAGCTGGTTCCGCAGGCCAGCCCGGCACAGCTGGTGCCGTGCCCGGCATAGCGATCGTCATAGGCATCGATGTAACGCTTGACGCCAAAACCCGACCTCAGCCCGGCAATCACCCGCCGTTCCTGAGAGGTCAGGCCCGGAATGCCCAAGGGGTCCTGAATGCCCGACAGATGTTGTACCTGCTCTTCGATATGCTCGGCCCCTGCCCCAACGGCAGACCGGTCGATGTATTTGACGCCGAATGGGTGGCTGGCCAGATCAAGGGCGTCGTCCCGAATGACCCTGTCCGCCGGAACCGGTCCGATATCCGGCGCTTTCAGGTTCGGGTGATGCGGGGCCACGCCCATGTCGATCAGGGCGATTTTCGCCTCGTCCAGAGCAGGACCTGTGAAATCCCAGATCGCGATATCGATTTCCGGGCAGGTCTCTCCGTCGGCGGGTGGGGGCGCCTTGACGGTCAAGGCTTTGATCGCGACCAGATGCCAGAGATAGTAATAGCGTGCGTAGTCTTCGTTTCCTGCGGTCATTTCGTCACCTCGCGTTGATCCTTAGCCCAGCCATTCGTCTTGTGCTTCGTCCATCAGTTCGTCCAGAACCTCGGTCAGGTAAGCCACGGTTTTTCTGGCCAGACTTCGCCCGGCGGCTGTGTCGCTTGGGTAATGCAGACCGGCCCATTCGCGGTTTTCAGCAATCCGCTGGGCGCGGTGGAACAAAGCGACAGTGCCCGGATGTTCGGGGATCAGCCGCGAGAACAGTTCGGCAATTGCGAAGGATTGGTAGGAATGGTTCGAGGGGTAAGCCGCATGAAAAGGCACCGGGATAAAGGGCCGGATCAGCGGCTGGATGATATTGGGTCTGGGCCGACTGAAGCGGTTCTTGTAGGTCAGGCCAATCTCATTCGTCAGTTCCAGCAGGATCGTCATCAGCGCACGTGTCGCATCAAAGCCACCCTGCTCGTCAATGCCCAGCGGGCTGAGATAGTCATCAATACCAAAGCCAGCCTGCGCCACGATTTCCTCGCGCCGTGTCGCCTGATTTGACCATTTGAGCCGACCTTGCAGGATCAGCAAGTATTCGGTTTCCTTCATGCTTTCGTCAGGGCCCGGGGGCGGCAGAAGGTCGATGTTTTCCCAGACCTTGCCCAGCAGACCGGATGCGGGCAGCATTCCGATCCGGCACAGATCGCGCATCTCGCGCCAGCCGAAGGAAGCATCACTACCGCCAAAGTCAAAATCGCTGCGGTTCCGGTTGCGATTGCGATTTCTGTTTCGGTTGCGGTTTCTGTTGCGATTGCGGTTTCTGTTGCGATTCCTGTTTCGATTCAATGCAAACGCCGAAGATGCGCTCATCGCTACAGACGCCGCGCCGAGGGCAGAACGTTTCCCGATCTCATCGTCTTTTGCATCTTTTACGCGGCTGTCGGATCTGAAGGGATCAATGAACTCTTCGTTCTCCATGAAATCAGTAAGGTCGCGCAGTTTCCTATTATCCACCAAATCGGGATTCAGTTCATGGATAACATTGAGGTATTCAATAAAGGTTTTCCGCTGCGCGTCGTAAATGAAGTTGTCCAGCGCTGATCGGTTCTCTCCCGATGTGGTGCTGAGGCCTCTGGAGTTTCTGGCAAGGTTCATCAATCTGATTACTTTGCACGAGATCAGCTCACCACGTCGGACCATCATGCCAAAACCGTTGAGCGTGGAAACGTAAGACATAAGTAAACCCCCTACTTTTACCCCTGCTTCAAGCGTGTTGCGGCAATCCGATCCTGGACAGGCCGCTTTCCATCAGTTGCGCGCTGAACCGTGTTGGCACCGGGAACCGGTCCTGCTGGATGCAGGCCAGCGACATGTCCGGTTCCAGATTGGTCAGCCGCTGCAAGGCGAACTCGCCTCGCTGCTGGTCACCTGCGTGCCCGTAAGCCGCAGCCAGATAGCGCATGACGGTCTTGAACTGCGGTTGAACCTCCATCACGGATTCGCCGAACCTGATGGATTTCTCGAACTCGCCATTGACCAGCGCGGCGACACATCCTGCCCCGTCAAACAGATGCCGGTACGGGCTGTGCCGTCCGATAAGCCGTGCCTTCTGCGCAGCTTCCACTGCCAGCGCCGGACGATCCGTGTAGCAATAGAGCATGGCGGCGGAATCCCAGCTCATCGCACGATACGGGCTGAGCTCGAGCGCACGGTCGACCAGATCCTGCGCCACCGAAAACTCTCGGAACACGTAGGAATGCACGTGGGCGACAAGGCCCAGAACAGTGCCGTTATCCGGGTCAGCCTCGACAGCGCGGCGGGCCAGATCGCGCGCCTGCGCTTCCAGTGTAGCATCCCAGGTTCCGTACCGTTCGCCGACCTTGAATGTTGTGACATAAGCCAGCCACGCAAGGTAGACCGGCTTGGGATCAAGCTCGTAAGCCGCCAGAATATCCGCCTCGAGCTGGTCCAGCCCCGGCCCAGTCATCGTCAGCAGGTGATGCACGGCGGCAACGGCGGTTTTCGCCGCGTGATGGGAGGCCGGGTCGCGCATGTGACGCCCGTTCAGCAAAGCCGTCAGCAAAGCGTCGGTGGCATAGCTGATGAACGATGTCAGACCCGAGCAGTTTTGCCCCAGAAAGTCACCCTGATCGGCCACCACATTCTGGCTCCAGATCACTTTTCTGTCTTCTGACCGCATTGCGGTGGCGGACACTTGCAACATGCTGCCACAGGTCGAAGCGCGACACTGAAGGAAAAGATCAGGTCCAGCCGACAGTGGTTCCTTTGGAAGCGCGACCTGCGGCACCCGGTAATCCTGAACCTCGAGCGCTTCGGTTTCGGTAAGGGATTTGGACAGCTGTTCCGCGACGATGTTGGACACGAATGTCGCGGTTTCGGAACTGCCACCGACATCCGGAGACAACAGACCTATCACGAAATTCGGGCGCGGTATGGAGAACGACATCTGCTCGGACCGGAAGGCCGTTGGTTTGGTGGGAACGGGAACCGGCTGTGCTTTTCCATCCTTCTCATAGGGGACGTCGATGGTTGCGCGGGCCACTTTGAACAGCTCAAGCGAGGCACCGATATTTTTGAGATTGGGCCGCCCGATCGAGTTGAACAGGAAATCCTGCCGCCCGCGCAGCGCATTACGCACAACGCTTGAGACCAGAACCTCGCCGGATGAGCCGACGCTTTCGATCCGGGCCGCCGTATTCACAGCGTCACCGATGATCTGCTGGTCAACCTCGAACGTGTCGCCCAGATGTATCCCAATTCGATACCCTTTGGCGTATCGGTCGGGGGCATGGGTCAGGATATCCTGCACCCCCAGCGCAGTTTCGACAGCGGCACGCGCGCTTGGAAAAACGGCGCACAGCCCGTCACCGGTCAGGCCGGTCACCCGGCCCCGAAAGCTGTTAACCAGATCGCTGACGCAGTTCAGATCGCGGCGGATTCTGGCCAGTGTTTCAAGCTCGGCCTCGCGGACGGCGGCAGAGTAATCACATGCATCAAGGAACAGGATCGCCCTGAGCCGCGCCTTGGGAAGGTCGCTTGGATTGTTCAAATTCAGAGTAATACCCATGATCGTGTCTCGGAACTCTTTAACTTGTTGAAATGTGCCACCCCGAAAACAGGCGGGCTGGCACGCATCAGAGGCGTGTTGTGATTGCAAATGCAGCCGACGGGTGTGAATGGCGCTGCATTGCGCGGGGCGGGCCACGGGCCTGAATGGAAATCACGAGGCATTAATCGGCCCGCTGATGAGATTTGGTTTCTAAAATGCGTTAAGTTCAAAATAATAAGGGTTATTGTATTGTTTTAGTGAACTTCCGTCGACATATTTTTATTTTTGAACATATTTTTCGGTGTAATTTGGCCAATTTACCCGGCACCTGTGGCGCTTGGTACTTGGCGGGAAAGACGGGCTGATGCGGCAAGACTTCCCGTTAGGAGTGCGCGAGGGCTGATCCCGGCCAAGCACTTGGTATTGAACCGGCCCGATACTTTTGAACCAAGCGGATGGCCCGACACAGTTGCGGCTAACTGACACCGGAAATCGATTCTCCAAAAAGTATCCGAACGTTGTAATGCATTCACCGTTTCTGCCAGACATGCCTGCCACCACCCTGTTCGGTGGCCCCACTTGTGGTGGGATCAGGTGCCTTGCACAACCTGAACGGTGCCGCATTTTGACCGGACCCGGGCATGGCTTTCTGCGATCTGCACCCTTCCAGCCCCGCCCCGCGACGCGCGCGCAAAATCCCGACAACCAGCCCAAACCGGCCCCCGTGCAAGGGTGTCACCGCCCGCAGGCCCCGATTTTCCGGGAATCATTCACCTGACAACTAAATCCTTTGCCTCGGGCCCGATGCGCCGGGTTTCACCCTTGTCATCGCCGAAAATCCACGCCAAGGGCGGTGCATGAGGTTCGATACGATTATATTGGGTGCCGGAGCGGCAGGAATGATGTGCGCGGCCCGTTGCGGTGGGCGGGTGCTGGTGATCGACCACGCCAAGGCGCCGGGCGAGAAAATCCGCATCTCGGGCGGAGGGCGGTGCAATTTCACCAATATGTATGCGGGGCCGGACAATTTCCTGTCGCAAAACCCGCATTTTTGCAAATCCGCGCTGGCGCGGTTTACGCAGTGGGATTTTGTCGATCTGGTGAACCGGCACGGCATCAAATGGCATGAGAAAACGCTGGGGCAGTTGTTCTGTGATGGCTCCTCAAAGCAGATCATCCAGATGTTGCTGGACGAGATGAGCCGCGCCGGCGCCGAGCTTTGGGTGCAGACCGCGCTGCGTGATCTGCGCAAGGAGGACGCCGGATTCGCGCTGGAGGTCGAGCGTGAGGGGCAGCGCCTGCATCTGACCTGTGCCAATCTGGTGCTCGCCACGGGAGGCAAATCCATCCCCAAGATGGGCGCGACCGGGCTGGCCTATGACATTGCCCGACAGTTTGGCTTGCGGGTGACCGACACCCGTGCGGCGCTGGTGCCGTTCACCTTTTCGGATGGCCGGTTCAAGGACCTGTCCGGTGTTTCCCTGCCCGTGCGGCTGTCGAATGACCGCACAAGTTTTGACGAAGCGCTGTTGTTCACCCATCGCGGCCTCAGCGGGCCGTCCGTTTTGCAGCTGTCCTCTTATTGGCGCGAAGGTGAGGAGATCGGCGTGAACCTGATCCCCGAACTGCCCCTGTTCGATCTGCTGCGCGCGCAACGGCAAAACGCTGGGCGCAGGGCGCTGACAACGGAACTGGCGCGGCATCTGCCGTCCCGGTTGGTTGAATACCTGAGCCAAGTCATCCCGATGTCCGGCAATCTGGCTGATCAGTCGGACGCGAAGCTGTCTGAACTGGTCGAGGCCCTGTCTGACTGGCGGCTGGTACCGTCGGGAACCGAAGGGTATCGCACCGCCGAGGTCACACTGGGCGGAATAGATACCGATGATCTGTCGTCGAAAACGATGGAGGCCAAGGTTGTCCCTGGCCTCTATGCGATTGGCGAAGCGGTGGATGTCACCGGGTGGCTGGGCGGCTACAACTTTCAATGGGCGTGGTCATCAGGCCATGCCGCAGGTGTCGCCATTGCCGCCAAGAATTAACCTACGACGTTATACCCGCGACCGCGCATGCAGTTGCGCACGATCACTTCCTGGTTCTGGGTGTTGCTGATCGCGCTGGCACCCACACCGACCAGAGCACCGGCGGCCGCCGCACGGCCCAGATCGCTGGCGCTGTTGTCGATGATCGCTGTGGTTGCCGCCGCACCAGCCGCGCCGATGGCGGCAGCGCCCGCGGTGTTGCTGTCCAGCGTCGGGCGAGACCGGGCCAGCGCCTGACAATTGGCCAGATCGGACTGGTAGTTCGGACCCACAGGCCCGTCGATGATAGGAACATAATTCGCCCCGCTATTGGCGCAGGCCCCGGCCAGCGCAACGACGGGAAGGATGGAGAGAATTTTGCGTGCAGACATTTCCGCTTCCTCTTTCTTGAACTGGAGGTGACGCAACCTCAATTCCAACAAAGTGTCAATCTGATTGAAAAATGTCCACATCGACCGGCGGTCTGTTGCAGGTGCGGCCTTAGCACAGCCGTTTTTGCACCTGCGCCGTGAAGTCGTCGCCACGCTGTTCGAAATTGTCATATTGATCGAAACTTGCCGCGGCCGGGGCCAGCAGAACGGTCTCGCCCGCCTGCGCATCCTCCATAGCCTGCGCCACTGCCGCCTCCATCGTGGTACAAACCTGTGCGTCGGACGTCAGCTGCATCGCAAAGCCAGCTGCCTCACGGCCGATGACATAGGCTTTGATCACCTGATCCGCTGCTGCGTTCAGGGCTGCGACACCGCCTTCTTTCTCAAGCCCGCCACAGATCCAGCGGATATTTTTGAACGCCATAAGCGCTTTCAGGGCGCTGTCGACATTGGTCGCCTTGGAGTCGTTGACATAGATAACTCCGCCCGCCTCGGCGATGATCTGGCTGCGGTGGGGCAGGCCCGGGAACGCGTGCAGCGCATCCTCGATCACGCGCGGCGCAAGGCCCAGCGACCGGCAGGCCGCATAAGCCGCGCAGGCGTTCTGGTGGTTATGGGCACCGGGAAGGCCCTTGATCGCGCGCAGGTCGATGGACCCGGCCTGCCGCCCCTTGCGGTATTCCGACAAAAACCCCTTGCGCGCGAAGACCTGCCATCCCGGCCCGGTCAGCTTTCGCGTTACCGAGATACGAATTACGCGGTCATCCGCTGGCCCTTCGGCCAGCTGGCCAGCAAGAAAGGCGCCTTCGGTTTCATCGATGCCGACGATCACACGGTCCGGGCCGCCTTCGGCAAAGAGGCGCCGTTTGGCCGCGAAATATCCCCCCATGCCGCCGTGGCGGTCCAGATGGTCGGGCGACAGATTGGTAAACACCGCCACATCCGGGGTCAGCGCACGGGCCAGTTCCGTCTGATAGCTGGAAAGTTCCAGCACCACGACCGAGCCATCACCGCCCGGACCGATATCCAGAACCCCGCGCCCGATATTTCCGGCCAGCTGCGCCTCGCGCCCGGCCTCGGTCAGGATGTGATGGATCAGCGCCGCGGTAGTGGATTTCCCGTTCGAGCCGGTGACGGCGATGACACGTGGCGGAGTGTCATAATTGCTCCATTCCGGCCCCGCAAAAGAGCGGAAGAACAGCCCGATGTCATTGTCGACCGGCACGCCTGCACCCAAGGCTGCGGCAACCACGGGGTTGGGTTCGGGATAAAGATGCGGAATGCCCGGTGAAACGATGAGCGTGGCAATCGTGTCAAACGCCCCCTGTTTGCGCAGGTCGGCACAGGAGAACCCTTCGCCCTCGGCGTTGGCGCGGGCTGTGGGGTTGTCATCCCAGCAGACCGGTTCCGCCCCGCCTGCGCGCAAGGCGCGTGCGGTTGCCAGACCGGACCGGCCCAATCCCAGAACCGCAACTTTCTGCCCTGAAAAGCCTTTGACCGGGATCATTCTACACACCTTCTTTGATTTGGATTTGGAGGCCACACTGCACTGAAGAAAATCACAATGACAAGGGGCGTGTCAGGCTTGCGCTGTGGCGCGAGCCGGGCCCAACAGGTGGCAGGAGGGCCGCAGGCCCACCGAACCTGGCGGGAGCCTTACCGCACCTTCAGCGTTGCCAGACCGATCATCGCCAGGATCAGCGAGATGATCCAGAAGCGGATGACGATGGTCGGCTCGGCCCAGCCCTTTTTCTCATAATGATGATGGATCGGGGCCATCAGGAAGACCCGCTTGCCGGTGCGTTTGAAGTAGAGGACCTGAATGATCACGCTCAGCGCCTCGACCACGAACAGGCCGCCAACAACGGCCAGAACCAGCTCGTGCTTGGTGGCCACGGCAATGGCACCCAGCGCGCCGCCCAGCGCCAGCGATCCGGTGTCGCCCATGAAGACCGCCGCCGGGGGGGCGTTGTACCAAAGGAACCCCAGACCCGCACCAAAGAGCGCTGAGGTAAAGATAAAGATCTCACCGGTGCCGGGCACGTAATGCACATCGAGATATTCGGTAAAGTCGACGCGGCCCACGGCATAGGCGATCACGCCCAGCGTCGAGGCGGCGATCATCGCTGGCATGATGGCCAGCCCGTCCAGACCGTCGGTCAGGTTTACTGCGTTGGCGGCCCCTACGATCACGACAATCGCAAACGGAATATAAAAGATGCCCAGATTGACCAGCGTGTCCTTGAATACGGGTACAGCCAGCTGGTTCTGCAACGCTTCGGGGTGGTGCAACGTCGCCCAAAGCGAAGCCAGCACGGCAATAATCACGCCCAATGCGAGGCGCATCCGCCCCGGTACGCCCTTGGTGTTCTGTTTCGACACCTTGGCATAATCGTCCGCGAACCCGATGGCCGCATAAGACAGGGTCACGAAAAGCACCATCCAGACATAAGGGTTATCCAAACGTGCCCAGACAAGGGTCGAGGTTACAAGAGCCCCGACAATCAGCAAACCGCCCATTGTTGGCGTGCCTGCCTTGGAAAAATGCCCCTCGGGGCCATCATTGCGGATCGGCTGGCCCTTGCCCTGCTTTCTGCGCAGCACGTTGATCAGCGGTTTTCCGAAGATGAACCCAAAGATCAGTGCCGTCATGAAGGCACCGCCTGCGCGGAAGGTGATATACCGGAAGAGGTTCCAGAAATCCCCGCCATCCGACAGGGCGGTCAACCAGTACAGCATGACAATACCTTTCTCACACGAGGCGCACGGGCGTGATCACCCATCAAGCGCGCCCCCTTGCCCCATTTTGCGCAGACCGTCAACAATCGAGGCCAATCCCATGCTGAGGGAGCCCTTGGCCAGCACAGTATCGCCATCCCTGACCAGCGAAGGCAACCGTTCGGCCATCTCGGTGCTGGTTTCAGACCAGAGGCCGCGTTTTGCCGGGGGCAGCGCGTGGTGCAGTGCCCGCATCAACGGGCCGATACAATGCACCTGATCAACATGTGCCATCGCTTTGGCATCGGCCATGGCGGCGTGCATCGCCTCTTCCTGCACGCCCAGCTCTTTCATATCGCCCAGAAAGGCGATGCGGCGTTTGCCTTGTGAGGCGGCGAGCACATCCAGCGCGGCCTCCATCGAGGTCGGGTTGGCGTTATAGCTGTCATCCAGCAGTTCGATCTGCCCGCCGCCGGGCAGAGGAATGCTTTCCCGAACGCCACGCCCCTTGACCGGGGACCATGCACGCAGCCCCGCGATAGCGTCATCCAGATCGACACCCAGTTCAACGCAGGCTGCCAAAGCCCCCAGCGCGTTCATGGCGAAATGCGTACCGGCAGAGTTCACCGCAAAGCGGAGTACCTGATCACCAACGGCAGCTTCGGCAATCACGGTGTTCGCCCCCTGCTGAACGTCGGTCAGCCGGTAATCCGTTGCGCCTTGGCCGAAATCCACGATCCCGGCCCCCTGCCCAAGTGCCGTTTGGCGCAGGATGTCCGCGTGGTCGATATCTGCGTTGACGATTGCCGCGCCACCGGGTTCGAGCCCTTCAAAGATCGCTGCTTTTTCATGGGCGATGCCAGCCACATTCTCGAAGGCTTCCAGATGCACCGCCGCCACGGTTGTAACCAGCGCCACATGCGGGCGGGCCTGTCGGGCCAGCGGGGCAATCTCGCCCGGATGATTCATGCCAATCTCGATCACCGCGAATTCAGTGTCGCGCGGCATCCGTGCAAGGGTCAGCGGAACGCCCCAGTGGTTGTTGTAACTGGCCACGCTGGCATGGGTTTTGCCTTGCGTTTCAAGGATCACGGCCAGCATTTCCTTGGTCGACGTCTTACCGACACTGCCGGTCACCCCTACCACACGTGCATTCGTTCTGGCGCGTGCTGCCTGCCCCAAAGCCTCGAGCGCCGCCTGCACATCATCAACGATCAGCAGTGGTGCGTCTGGCGATACGTTGTCGGGAATTTGCGAGACCAAAGCCGCGCTCGCGCCTTTCTCAAGCGCTTGGGCAACGAACTCATGCCCGTCCCGTACCGCTTTCAGCGCAACAAACAGATCACCGGGTTGAAGGGTGCGCGTGTCGATGGAGACACCATCAGCGGTCCAGTCGGTCGTGACCCGTCCACCCGTTGCCTGAGCGGCCTCGGATGCTGTCCAGAGCGTCATGCGACCCTCCCGTCCAGCGCGGCGACGGAAATGCTGGCCTGTTCGGCATCATCGAAGGGCAGCACCTGATCGCCAACGACCTGCCCGGTTTCGTGGCCCTTGCCCGCAATCAGCAGTGCGTCGCCGGGTTGCAGGGCATCGATGCCGCGCAGAATGGCTTCGGCGCGGTCGCCGACCTCGGTCACGCTGACGTCGCCCGCTGCCTCGAGCGCACCTGCCATGACAGCGGCGCGTATGGCGGCGGGGTCTTCGCTGCGTGGGTTGTCGTCGGTGACGAAAACCATATCTGCGTGGTTGGCAGCTGCCTTTCCCATCAGCGGGCGTTTCGTGGCATCGCGGTCGCCGCCCGCGCCGACAATGGCGATCAAACGACCCATCACATGCGGACGCAGCGCCTTGAGAGCGGTGGCCACGGCGTCGGGGGTGTGCGCGTAATCCACAAAAACCGTCGCGCCGTTTTCGCGGGTTGCGGCCAGCTGCATACGCCCGCGCACGGTGGTCAGATGCGGCAGCGTTTCAAAAACCCGTTCGGGGCTGTCGCCCGCGGCAATCACCAGCCCGCAAGCCAGCAGGATGTTTTCGGCCTGGAACCCGCCGATCAGGTTCAGGCGGGTCTGGAAGGTCCGGCCCTGCCACGCAAATCGCAGATCCTGCCCGGTGGCATCGAACCGCTGGTTGATCAGGCACAGATCGGCGTCGCCCAACCCGACGGTCAGCACCGATTGACCGCGCGCCTGGGCGATCCGGCGGACCCGAGACCCCTTGGGATCGCTCAGATTGATGACCGCGGTGCCATCCTGCGGCAGAACCCGGTCGAACAACCCAGCCTTGGCTGCGAAATACGCTTCAAAAGTCTCGTGGTAATCCAGATGGTCCTGCGTGAAGTTCGAAAACCCGGCAGCGGTCAGGTGCACGCCATCCAGGCGGCGCTGTTCGAGGCCGTGGGACGAGGCCTCCATTGCGGCGTGGGTCACACCGTTTTCGGCGGCATCCGCCAGACAGCGATGCAGGGTGATCGGCTCGGGCGTGGTATGGGCCAGCGGTGCGGTCCATGCCCCTTCGACCCCGGTTGTTCCAAGATTGACGGCCGCGTGGCCCAGTTCGGTCCAGATCTGGCGCACAAAGGTGGCAACCGAGGTTTTTCCGTTGGTTCCGGTGACCGCGACAATGGTCTGCGGCATCGCGCCGAACCACAACGCGGCGGCCCCGGCCAGCGCCTGACGCGGGTCTTCGACAACCACCAGCGCCGCATCCGACGCTGCAAGATCAGCTGCTGCGATTTTCGCCCCTTCGGCATCGGTCAGGATGGCGGCGGCCCCCATGCGCAGGGCGTATTGGATGAACGTGCCGCCATGAACCCGCGTGCCGGGAAGGGCTGCAAACAGGAAACCGTCTTTCACCTCACGGCTGTCAACGGCCAGACCGGTGATCTCGGGGTTTACCCCGCCTCGTGCGGTCAGGGCCAGTTGGCTGAGTTTCTTTGTCCTTGTGCCCATGACCCACCTCTTGCCGGACAGCCTAGTTTGAGGTCAGCGTTATAGCAGCGCCCGCCTCAGGCTCAAGCCGGGGACGCAAGCCCAGCAGAGGTGCCACGCGACCAATAAGTTCGGCAGCTACAGGCACCGCGGTCCAGCCTGCGGTGCGGCGTTTTTCGCCGTATGCCACGATTGAGGGTTCATCCAGCGTGACGATCAGCACATATTTCGGATCATAAGCCGGGAAGATCGTTGCGAAAGTAGCGATGACCTTGTCTTCGTAATACCCGCCGCGCGGTTTGGGCTTGTCTGCCGTGCCGGTCTTTCCAGCCACGTCATACCCTTTCACCTCGCCAAAGCTGGCAGTGCCATCCGTCACCACCTTGCGCAACATTTTCTGCGCCTGACGCGCGGTTCCCTGCGACATCACACGGGGGCCGTATTGCGGGCCGTTCTGGCGCAGGATGGTCGGGCTGACATAGTGCCCACCGTTGGCAATCGCGGCATATCCCGCCGCCAGATGCATCGGGCTGGTTGACAGGCCATGGCCGTAGGAAATGGTTACGGTGCTCAGCTCGCCCCATTTCTTTGGCTTCAGCGGCACACCTCCCGTGGCCTCGACAATCTCAAACGGGGTCGGGTCGAACATGCCGAGCGCATTCAGAAAATCCTGCTGCCGCTGCGCGCCGATCTGCAACGCCAGACGCCCGGTGCCACGGTTCGAGCTGTGGACGATCACATCCGCCACGCTGATCTTGCCGTAATTCTTGCCGTTGAACTCTCCGATCGGGAAGCGCCCGATCTTCATCGGGCCGGATGTATCGATGATGGTGTTCGAGTTTACCAGCCCAAGTTCAACCGCCTGCGCGGCGGTGAAAATCTTGAAGACCGATCCCAGCTCGTACACACCCTGCACATAGCGGTTGAACAGCGGGCTGTCCGAGGGATCAAACCCCGAGGTCGGCGGGCGTGGGCGATCATTGGGATCGAATGAGGGCAGCGAGGCGGCGGATAAAACCTCGCCCGTATGCGCATTCATCAGAACCGCCGACGCACCCTTGGCGTTCATGATCTTCATACCGCCATAGAGCACCTGTTCGACCGCGGCCTGAATGGTCAGGTCCAGCGACAGTTGCAGCGGCTTGTTGCCATTGGCCGGGTCGCGCAGATAGTCGTCAAACTGCTTTTCCACCCCGGCCACACCGATCACCTCGGCGGCGCTGACGCCCTCGCGGCCAAAACCGGACCCGCCGAGGATATGCGCGGCCAACTTGCCATTGGGATAGAGGCGCATCTCGCGCGGGCCAAACAGGATGCCGGGATCACCGATGTCGTGAACGGCCTGTTTCTGTTCGGGCGAAATGCGTTTCTTGATCCACAGGAACTTGCGCTTGCCAGTGAAATCCTTGACCAGACGCTCTTTATCCAGATCGGGGAAGATCGCGACCAGCTGATCCGCTGCCGCAATCGGATCGATCATCAGTGGCGGCTGCGCGTAGACGGAATAGGTATCCAGATTGGTGGCCAGAATGCGCCCTTCGCGGTCGACGATATTGGCGCGCTGCATGGCAATCGCGGCCCCCGGCGCATTGGCCAGTGGCTCCTGCACCTCGGACGTTGCCAACATGCCCATGCGGACGCCAACCACCGAGAATGCGCAGAAGAAGAACAGCCCCAGCACCAGCAGACGCCCTTCGGCGCGGGCGCGGGCGCGGTCTTTCATGTCTTCGTGACGTTTGCGGATATTTTCACGCTCGATCGCCTTTGGGTTTTCGCCACGGGCGCGGGCGTCAAGGATACGGGCCAGTGGACGAAGGGGCGTGCGTGTCATGGGATCTGCACCTCGCCCAAGGCCTGAATGTCGGTGATGGCCTGCAATTCAATCGGGTCAACGATGGGCAGGTCCGGGTCTTCGGCAAAGGCGATCTGATCGGCGCGCCCGAACTGTTCGGCCCGCAGAGGTAGCAGACCAAGGCGTTCAAAATTCAGGTCCGCCAGCTCTCGCAGCCGGTCGGGGCGGTTCAAATAAGCCCATTCGGCGTTCAGGACCGCCAGCCGCACCTGCGCCATGCCGATCTCGCGTTGCAGGGATTGCGTTTCCTTCACCACCTGTTGGGTGCGATAATTCTCCTGATAGGCCCAAAGCGCCAATCCGAACACGGACAGAGCAGTCAACACATACAAAACACTCTTCATCTTGCCCTTCCCCCAAGTTGAGGCATTCCAATGGCGCGGGCCTCAATTTCCCCCGCCGGAGCATCGGTGCGGATCGCGACACGCAGCTTGGCCGAGCGCGCGCGCGGGTTTTCCTGCAATTCCTGTTCGTCGGGTCCTACGGCCTTGCGGGTCTTCAGCGTGAATTGCGGCTGGTCCTGTTCCATCTCGGGCGCATAGCGGTTCGCACGCCCTGTTTTGCCCGCGCGCGACTGAAAGAACCGTTTGACCATCCGGTCCTCGATGGAATGGAAGGTGACAACAGCCAGCTGCCCACCGGGTTTCAGCGCACGTTCGGCGGCCATAAGGCCCTGAAACAGCTCTTCATATTCGGCATTCACCGCGATCCGCAGACCCTGAAAACTGCGCGTTGCGGGATGCGATTGCCCCGGTTTCGGGCGCGGCAGACAGGATTCGACAATCTCGGCCAGACGCAGGGTGGTTGTGATCGGCGCCTCGGTTCGCGCCCGGACAATCGCCTTGGCAATCCGGCGGCTGGCGCGTTCTTCGCCATAGTGGAACAGGATATCGGCCAGTTGCGCCTCGGTCGCCGTGTTTACCAGATCGGCGGCGCTTTCGCCTTGCTGGCTCATCCGCATATCCAGCGGACCGTCCTTCATGAAAGAAAACCCGCGCTCGGCCTGATCCAACTGCATCGAGGACACGCCAAGATCCAGTACAACGCCATCCAGATCCTGCGCGTATTCGTCCATGCGTGAGAATACGCCGGGCTGCATCACCAGCCGGTCGCCGTAATCCTGCGCCCAATCTGCCGCCATTTCAAAGGCCAGCGGGTCACGGTCTACACCGATGACCTTGTGTGCCCCGGCCTCCAACAGCCCGCGCGTATAGCCGCCCGCGCCAAACGTGCCGTCCAGCCAGATGCCCGTGACCGGCGCAACCGCAGCCAGCAAGGGGCGCAGCAGAACGGGGATATGTGGTTTTTCAGATGAGGACGCAGCGCCGGCCATGCCGTTACGCATCCCCGGTGCCGTCTAGGAACTGCATCGGATCAAAATCGTCCGGCAGATCATCCATCCATTCTTCGGTCTTGGCCAGTTCCTCGACCTCGTAGGTCTCGGGCTTCCAGATCTGAAAGGTGTCGCCTGCGGCAATAAAGAACGCCTCGCCTTCGAGACCGATCTTGCTGCGCAGCTTGGCGGGCAGCACAAGGCGCCCGGTTTCGTCCACGTTGGTCGGGAAGGACTGACCATGGAACATGCGCTGCAACATCCGCCGCTGCATCGAGCCGCGCGGCAGGGCATCGATCTTGGCATCAACCTCGTCAATCGCCTGCATGGTATAACATTCAAGGAACTTGCGGCGGTGGTCGCCATAGACAATCACCAGTTCGGGGTTGTCACCGGGCTGCCAGTTGGGATCGGACGATTCAAGCACACGGCGAAACGAGGCCGGGATCGATACCCTGCCCTTCGTATCCACCTTATGGTGGCTTTCACCTCTAAACCTGCGCGCCAAGACGACTGTCCCTTTCGCTTGCGCCCCACCTTGAATTCACGTTCCCCCCGGATGAAAAACGGCGGGTTGATCTGCTGCCACTGATCAACCCGCCGCATTGACCCGCTTTGCGGGATGTCCAGCTGCGCGCGCCACCTGGGGGGATGTCTGCTCGCCCGCGCGCCGGATCTCTTGGTTGATGAAAGCGAGATGCCTGTATGAAACCTGAATATTTTTGGTCGGGGTCGTTTGGTGCCCCTGCTGCCTCGTCCTCATCGGATGTATAAGGGATGACATGGGAATTCATGGAAATCAATAGGAATTTTGCGCAACGTGTCATGAGGAACACGGCCAGACTGGATTGTCACTGAAGGATTCGAGCTTCGTGACACCAGTTTTAGCGGGTGGCGAATAACACACCCCTATATATTGGGAAATTCATCGGTCGAAATTTTTCCCGCGATTTCCCAAGAATTTTGCCCACTTTTCTTTTGGACTGGAAATATTGGCCTCAAATGCACAATCAGCCCTTCGAATCGTTCAGAATTTCGGGTCGTTTTCCAGCAATCTCCCCCACGCGACCACATCGCCCCATGATTTCCCACGCGCGATTCACCCAAGCCTTGTCAACATCGGAACGGATATGTTTTGCCCAATTTCCCGCCGAGTGCGCTCAATTCAGAGGCAGGCCATCGGGAAGGGCCAGATGCCGCCGACAAAGCTGACCTAGGGTCGACCCCATATTTTCAAGGCGCATCGCGGCAAGAAGAAAAAACTGAGCCAATCTATGCATTTGCTGCATAGCAGCATTGATGTCGTGACCTATTGTGCAATTGCAGCATTTGCCTATCTTCAATCTCAAGTAAGGGCCGGACGATACCGGCAAGACAAAAAGATACGGATGATGAGCATGGCAGTCGCAAGCACGCATACAGCAGTAAAGAACGCACCGGCGTTTGGTTTTGGCGCAGTTCTGGAAAACGCAAAGACCCGGTTCGTACGCTATCGCCTGTACCGCCAGACCGTCAATGAACTGTCCGCTCTGTCGAACCGCGAGCTGGCCGATCTTGGCCTGCACCGCTCGATGATCCGCCGTGTTGCGCTGCAGGCGGCAAACGAACAAACCGCGCGGTAAGCGCGAAACGCATACTGAGATCAGGCCCTTCCTCCTCCCTTAGGGTCTGTAATCAGCGGCAACGTCTTCCTCCTCCCTGACGTTGCCGCACCTTATACCGGCCTCAACCTGCCGGACACGGATACATCGGGGCGTCCTCCTCCCTGCCTTGATGTTGAAAGCGCGCGGCGATGTCTTCCTCCTCCCTGACATCGCCGCGTCTTCCTCATACCGGGTTCAAACCCGGGCTCGCATACATCAGGGCTCTCCTCCTCCCTGCTCTGATGTTGACAAGACGGCGGTTCCCTCTCCTCCTCCCTGGGAACCGCCGTTTTTTGTTTTTCGGACACTGGTGTAGGATGGCGTCCTGACTTCTGATGCGGAGGATGCCATGGCCGCCTATTTCATTGCACAGATCAACATTCACGACCCGGACGGGTACCAGGCCTATCTGGCGGGTTTCATGCCGATCTTCGACCGCCACGGCGGTCGCCTGCTGACGGTCTCATCCAAACCGGTCGAACGGATCGAAGGCGATTGGCCCGAATGCGGGATTGTGTTGATGGAGTTTCCGGATCTTGCAGCAGCGAAAGCCTGGAAGGACGACCCGGATTACATTGTGCTGGCGAAGATCCGACAGGCCACCGCAACCACCAATCTGGTTCTGGTCGACGGGATATGACGGTTCAGAACGGGACGTCATCCTTGTTGGTCAGAAAACGCGAGACCACTTTCTTGATACCCGCCTTGTCAAAATCGACCTCGACCTTGTCGCCTTCGATCCCGATCACCGCGCCATAGCCGAATTTCTGGTGAAACACCCGCTCGCCCAGCGTGAAACTGGCCAGTGCGGTGGCGTCGATCACCGTATTGCGGCTTTCGCGGGGTTGCGACATGCCATATTGGCCCTGCCGCGCCTGCAGCCGCCTCCAACCCGGCGAGTTATACACGTTGGCTTCGGCCGCGCGGGTTTCTATGCCCGCCGTCTGATGACCGCCGCCATAAAGACCCGGAGGTGTCAGCACATCGACATGGTCCTCGGGCAACTCGTCAATGAAGCGCGAGGCCATTGAGTTCTGCCATTGCCCAAATACCCGCCTGTTGGCGGCGAAGGAAATCGTACAAACCTCTTCGGCACGGGTGATGCCGACATAGGCCAGACGGCGTTCTTCCTCGAGCCCCTTGAGGCCGGTTTCGTCCATCGACCGTTGCGAGGGGAACAGCCCGTCTTCCCAGCCTGGCAGGAAGACGACGGGAAACTCCAGCCCCTTGGCCGCGTGCAGGGTCATGATCGAGACCTTGGCCCCGTCACCGTCCTGTTCATTGTCCATGACTAGGCTGACATGTTCCAGAAACCCTTGCAGGTTTTCGAAATTATCCAGTTGGTTGACCAGTTCCTTGAGGTTTTCCAGACGCCCCGGCGCTTCGGGGGTCTTGTCGTTCTGCCAAAGGGCCGTGTAGCCGGATTCGTCGAGGATGATCTGGGCCAGCTCGATATGGGTATGCTCGGGCGCGCCATAGCGGATCGGCGAAACCCCATCATCGATAACCGTGTCATCATCGACCTCGATCCGGGGACCGCGTGTCATCGCATTCCACCGGGCCAACCCGTCGATCAATTCGCGCAGGGCTTTGCCGCCCTTGCCCTTAATCAGCCCGTTTTCGACTGCAATCCGCGCACCTTCGACCAGAGACACGCCATTCTCACGCGCCACAATCTGAATGGTCTGCTGCGCCTTGTCGCCCAATCCGCGTTTCGGCGTATTCACGATCCGCTCGAAGGCCAGATCATCTTCGGGGCTGACCACCAGCCGGAAATAGGCCATGGCATCGCGGATCTCCATCCGCTCGTAGAAACGCGGGCCGCCGATCACCTTGTAGGGCAGACCGATGGTCAGGAACCGGTCCTCGAACGCGCGCATCTGGTGGCTGGCGCGGACGAGAATCGCCATCTCATCAAGGTTCATCGGACGGATACCGCGCGTCCCGCCCTGCATGGCGTCGATTTCCTCGCCGATCCAGCGGGCCTCTTCCTCGCCATCCCAATGACCGATCAGGTTGACCTTGTGGCCGTCTTTGGCATCGGTCCAAAGTTCTTTACCCAAACGGCTTTCGTTCCCCCGAATGACGTTCGATGCAGCCGCCAGAATATGCGGAGTCGAGCGATAGTTCTGCTCCAGCCGCACCACATAGGCTCCGGGAAAGTCCTTTTCGAACCGCAGGATGTTGCCGACCTCGGCCCCGCGCCAGCCATAGATCGACTGATCGTCATCGCCCACGCAGCAGATGTTCTTGTGCCCCCCGGCCAGCAGGCGCAACCACAGGTATTGGGCGACGTTGGTATCCTGATACTCATCCACAAGGATGTAGCGGAACCAGCGCTGGTATTGCTCCAGAACATCCGGGTGGGTCTGGAAAATCGTGACCATGTGCAGCAGCAGGTCGCCAAAATCCACCGCATTCAGCTCGCGCAGGCGGGTCTGGTACTGAGCGTAAAGCTCAATGCCCTTGTTGTTATAGGCCCCGGCATCCGCCACAGGCACCTTGTCGGGCGTCAGCGCCCGGTTTTTCCAGTCATCGATAATTCCCGCCAGCATCCGCGCGGGCCAGCGTTTGTCGTCGATGTTGGCAGCCCGAACCAGTTGCTTGAGCAGGCGCAGCTGATCGTCGCTATCCAGAATGGTGAAGTTCGATTTCAGATCGACCAGTTCCGCGTGGCGGCGCAGCAATTTGACGCAAATGGAATGGAAGGTGCCCAGCCATGGCATCCCCTCGGCGGGCTGGCCAAGCAGGCGGCCCACTCGTTCCTTCATCTCGCGCGCGGCCTTGTTGGTGAAGGTCACCGACAGAATCTCGTTCGGGCGCGCGCGCGCCGTGTTGAGCAGATGCGCAATCCGGGCCGTCAGCGCCTTGGTCTTGCCGGTCCCCGCCCCGGCCAACATCAGAACCGGGCCGTCCAGACGTTCGACCGCGTCACGTTGCGCCGGGTTCAGCTCATCCAGATAGGGCGAAGGGCGCACGGCCATAGCCCGCGCCGACAGCGATGCGCCTTCGAAGGCGTCCATTTCGTCAAAACTGCTCATGACCCCAAACTACGCCGGATAGAGGCCGAGGGAAAGAGTTTGTTCACGGCTTGTTCGCAAGGATTTTTCACGTCTTTTTGCATTCAATTCTAAACAAAGATGCCGCTGCCCTGTGGGGCTGTTAACCCTCTGTCAAGTCCTGGCCCGGATGCTGACCCCAATGCTGCGGGAGTGGAACAGATGGAAGCGAAGGAACTGACGGGCGGGTCGTCACGGCTGAAACTTGTGGGCGTTACCCTGATTCTGATCGCGCTGACAGCGGCAGCGGGATGGGGCATCTATGCGGCCCCTGCCCCGGTTGTGGACCGCATGTTGGAATCGGATTTGCGAAAAGACGCCATGCAGCTAAGCCGTCAGGTCGAAAGCCATCTGGACGATCTGGATGCAACGTTTCGGTACCATGAGCTGCACGAGCATGACGCGGAATTCCTGATGCTGCTGCCCGAAACCTCGGACATCTACCGGTTCAAACTGTTTGATGCGTCCGGTCAGGTGTTCTGGTCGACCCGTGCCAGCGATGTGGGGGCCGTGAATACAAAACCGTACTTCCAGTCGGTCGTCGCCGCCGGAAGCATTTATTACAATCACGCGGAAAAACCCGCGGCAGAGGTTGACTCGATCGACAATGACCCAGCCGGACATGCAAGCCCAAACACCAGACATGTGGCCGAGGTTTATACACCAATCGTCAGGGACGGCGTTTTCCTTGGCGCTATCGAATTTTATTCGGACATCACCAATGTCAGAACCCTGTTCATCACGCGCGTGCGCCTGTCGCTGGCGTTGCTGAGCAGTGTCGCATTGCTGGCGCTGACCACGGTCATCCTGATTGTCCACCGCACCAACCGCCGTCAGATGCGTGATCTACACAAGCGCGCCGTGAAAGAACGCGAACTGATGGGAGAGCAGCTTCGCCTGGCGCGCGAGGTGCGCCTGCTGGGCGAGTTGAACGAGTGGCTGCAATCAAGCCGCTCACTGGATGAGCTTTTCGACATGGTGGCGCGCTTTATGACCCATATCCTGCCCGAGGCCGAGGGAAGCGTGTACGTCTATTCCAACTCGCGCGATGTGCTGGACGGATGTGCCAGCTGGAACGGGGGAACGCATAAATCTCATATCCATCCGGAAGGATGCTGGGGTTTGAGGCGCGGCCGGACTTACGAGTTCGGTGCATCCGAGATCGATTTTGTCTGCGAACATGCCGAACCGCATGACGGGCGGCCCTATTTCTGTTTTCCCATTCTGGCCCACGGGGAAACCGTTGGTCTGTTGCATCTGCGCGCGGCTGAGGGGCGCGAGGCCTGTTTCCATAAAAGCCGCAAACTGGCGCAGCTGTGCGCCGAACAGATCAGCATGGCAATCGCCAATGTCCGTATGCGCGATCAACTGCATGACCAATCGGTGCGCGACCCGCTGACCGGGCTGTTCAACCGCCGCCACATGACCGAGACATTGCGCAAGGCCATCAGCCGTAGCCAGCAGACCGGCGCCGCGCTGAGCCTGATTGCCGTGGACGTCGATCACTTCAAGAAATTCAACGACACGCATGGTCATGACGCCGGAGACATGGTGTTGCGCGCGGTCGGCGCGGCGCTGGAACAGGGCTGCGACCGGGACGAGATCGCCTGCCGCATCGGCGGTGAGGAATTCATGCTGATCCTGCCCGACAACAGCCCCGAAGATGCCATGACCCGGGCCGAGCAGTTACGCCAGTCGGTCGAGGCGGTCATTGTCCGCTATGGCGAAAAGGCCCTGCCCCGTATCACAATCTCGGTCGGGGTCGCGCATTACCCCGCCCACGGCACCATGCCGCAGGATCTGATGCGTGCCGCGGATGATGCGCTGTATGTCGCCAAGGACAAGGGGCGCAATCAGGTTCACGTCGCCGCCGGAGCGCTGGAGCAGGCCGGGCGCGTTCCCGCAACGGATAAACGCCCATCGCCGGAAGCCGCTTGAAAACCTTGCCGAATCGCCCCGCAGGTCGGATCAAACCTTATGGACCTGCACAGCACTTATCCCGGTATTCCCGATCTGAAACGCCGCGCACGCCGTCGGCTGCCGCACTTCGTATGGGAATACATCGACAGTGGCACCGGGATAGAAACGGCGCGGCATCGCAATCGAAAGGCGCTGGATGATGTCCGTCTGAGCCCCTCGATCCTGCATGGGGAGCTTGAATTCGATACGTCAGTGAAAATCCTGGGCGGCACCTGTCCTTTGCCCTTCGGTATTGCGCCGATCGGGATGTCCGGGCTTGTCTGGCCTGATGCAGAGCGGTTGCTGGCACAGGCCGCCGCCAAGGCAGGCATTCCCTATTCGCTATCGACGGTGGCCAGTCAGAGCCCCGAAGACCTGGCCCCCTATCTGGGCGAGAACGCGTGGTTCCAGCTGTACCCGCCAAGGGACCCAGAAATTCGCATGGACATGCTGAACCGGGCGCGCGGGGCCGGATTTCGAACTCTGGTTCTGACCGCTGACGTCCCTGTCGCCTCGCGCAGGGAGCGGCAGACGCGCTCGGGCCTGCGGCAGCCGCCGAAACTGACACCGCGCCTGCTGGCACAGATCGCCCAAAGACCTGCATGGGCCCTGGGCATGCTGCGCAGCGGCGTTCCGCACATGCGCACACTGGACAAGTATATCGATGACCCTGGTGATCTGCCGCCGACGGCCCATGTCGGATACCTGCTGCGGACCTCGCCGGATCTGGATTACGTCAAATGGCTGCGCGATCATTGGGATGGACCGTTCGTCGTGAAAGGCATCCTGCGCCCCGAGGACACGGACAGGCTGGAACAGGTGGGTGTGGACGCCCTGTGGGTGTCGAATCACGGGGGCCGACAGTTCGACGCGGCCCCGGCCAGCATCGAGGTTCTTCCCGCAATCCGGAGCGCGACCCGCCTGCCGCTGATTTTCGACAGCGGTGTCGAAGGCGGGCTGGATATCCTGCGTGCGCTGTCGCTGGGCGCGGACTTTGTCATGCTGGGGCGTGCTTTTTTGTACGGTCTTGCGGCACTTGGCGCCAAAGGCCCTGCTCATGTGATCGATATCCTGAGGCAGGATCTGCACGCGAATATGGGCCAGATGGGACTGGCCGATCTGTGTCAGTTTGAGACGAAACGCTAAATTATTGATGCTGCAACGCGGCATCCCTATAAGTGTGCCGAGGCCAAAGGGCGTTTGCGAGCGATAACATGCCGGTTCTACCCAGAAGAACGGATGTACCTGTGCGTATTCTCCGCCCAATAAGACGCCCAAACACCAAAGACCGGGACCTGATATGACAGACTTCAACAAGATCCTGATCGCCAATCGCGGCGAGATTGCCATCCGCGTCATGCGCGCAGCAAACGAGATGGGCAAACGCACCGTCGCTGTTTACGCTGAAGAAGACAAACTGGGCCTGCACAGGTTCAAGGCGGATGAGGCCTATCAGATTGGCGAGGGCATGGGTCCGGTCGCGGCGTACCTGTCAATTGACGAGATCATCCGCGTGGCCAAGCATTGCGGCGCGGACGCGATCCATCCGGGCTATGGCCTGCTGTCCGAAAACCCGGATTTCGTGGATGCCTGTGTCAAGAACGGCATCACCTTCATCGGCCCCCGGGCCGAGACCATGCGCGCATTGGGTGACAAGGCCAGCGCGCGGCGCGTGGCCATCGCGGCCGGTGTGCCTGTCATTCCGGCCACCGAGGTCCTGGGTGATGACATGGACGCGATCCGCAAGGAGGCCGCCGAGATCGGATACCCGCTGATGCTCAAGGCGTCCTGGGGTGGCGGCGGACGCGGGATGCGCCCGATCCAGTCGGAGGATGAGCTGGAAGAAAAGGTTCTGGAAGGCCGCCGCGAGGCTGAGGCCGCCTTTGGCAATGGCGAAGGCTATCTGGAAAAGATGATCACCCGTGCCCGCCATGTCGAGGTGCAGATTCTGGGCGACAAGCATGGTGAGATTTATCACCTTTATGAACGCGACTGTTCAGTCCAGCGCCGGAACCAGAAGGTCGTCGAACGTGCACCTGCCCCTTACCTGAGCGAAGAACAGCGCGCTGAGATTTGCGAACTGGGCCGCAAGATCTGCGCCCATGTGAATTACGAATGCGCGGGCACTGTCGAGTTCCTGATGGATATGGAGACCGGAAAATTCTACTTCATCGAGGTGAATCCCCGGGTCCAGGTCGAACACACGGTCACCGAAGAAGTCACCGGGATCGACATCGTTCAGGCGCAGATCCTGATCGCCGAGGGCAAAACGTTGGCCGAAGCCACCGGCGCCGCCAGCCAGGCCGAGGTGCATCTGAACGGTCACGCGCTGCAAACACGGATCACCACAGAAGACCCGCAGAACAACTTCATCCCCGACTATGGCCGGATCACCGCTTATCGCTCGGCCACGGGCATGGGCATTCGTCTGGATGGCGGCACGGCCTATGCGGGCGGTGTCATTACGCGGTATTACGACTCGCTTCTGACAAAGGTCACCGCCTGGGCGCCGACGCCCGAGAAGGCGATCAGCCGGATGGACCGCGCCCTGCGCGAGTTCCGTATTCGCGGCGTCAGCACCAATATCGATTTCGTCATCAACCTGCTGAAGCACCCGACTTTCCTGTCGAATGAATACACCACCAAATTCATCGACACGACGCCGGATCTGTTTGCCTTCAAGCGCCGCCGCGACCGGGGCACCAAGGTTCTGACCTATATCGCCGATATCACGGTGAATGGTCATCCCGAAACCAAGGACCGCCCCGAGCCGCGCGCCGACCTGAAAGTCGCCAAGCCCCCCGCGCAGAAGGCCGAGCCGCGGATGGGCACGCGCAACCTGCTGGAGCAGAAAGGCCCGCAGGCCGTGGCGGACTGGATGAAAGCGCAGCGGCAGCTGCTGATCACCGACACAACCATGCGCGACGGGCACCAGTCGCTGTTGGCGACCCGGATGCGGTCGATCGACATGATCAAAGTGGCGCCGACCTATGCCGCGAACCTGCCGCAGCTGTTCTCGGTCGAGTGCTGGGGCGGTGCGACGTTCGACGTGGCCTACCGGTTCCTGCAGGAATGCCCATGGCAGCGTCTGCGCGACCTGCGCGAGGCAATGCCGAACCTGATGACACAGATGCTGCTGCGGGGCGCAAACGGGGTTGGTTACACCAATTATCCCGACAACGTGGTGCAGGAGTTCGTGCGCCAGGCATCGAAGAACATCGACGTCTTCCGCGTCTTCGACTCGCTGAACTGGGTCGAGAACATGCGCGTTGCGATGGATGCTGTTATCGACAGCGGCAAGATCTGCGAGGGTACCGTTTGTTACACTGGCGATATTCTGGACCCTGACCGCGCCAAATATAACCTGAAATACTATGTCGGAATGGCCAAAGAGTTGCGCGACGCAGGCGCGCATGTTCTGGGTCTGAAGGATATGGCGGGCCTGTTGAAACCTGCCTCGGCCAAGATTCTGATCCGGGCGCTGAAGGAAGAGGTTGGACTGCCGATCCACTTCCACACCCATGACACGGCCGGTATCGCCAGCGCGACCATCCTTGCCGCCTCTGAGGCGGGCGTGGACGCGGTGGATTGCGCGATGGACAGCTTCAGCGGCAACACGTCCCAGGCAACGCTGGGCACCGTGGTCGAGGCGCTGCGCCATACCGACCGTGACACCGGGCTGGACATCAAGGCGATCCGCGAGATCAGCGATTACTTCGAGGCTGTGCGCGGTCAATATGCGGCCTTCGAATCAAGCCTGCAGGCCCCGGCGTCCGAGGTGTATCTGCACGAAATGCCGGGTGGTCAGTTCACCAACCTCAAGGCGCAGGCGCGCAGCCTGGGTCTGGAAGAGCGCTGGCACGAGGTCGCGCAGATGTACGCCGATGTGAACCAGATGTTCGGCGATATCGTAAAGGTAACGCCCTCGTCGAAGGTTGTTGGCGATATGGCCCTGATGATGGTCAGTCAGGGACTGACCCGCGAGCAGGTCGAGGATCCGGCGACAGATGTGGCCTTCCCCGACTCGGTCGTCGACATGATGCGCGGCAATCTGGGTCAGCCTCCGGGCGGCTTCCCGAACACCATCATCAAGAAGGTGCTGAAAGACGAGGTTCCCAACACGCAGAGACCCGGCAAGGATGTGCCCCCGGTCGACCTTGAAGCCACCCGCGCCGAGCTGTCCAAGCAGTTGGAAGGCAAAGAGGTCGATGACGAGGATCTGAACGGGTACCTGATGTATCCCAAGGTGTTTCTGGATTACATGGGCCGTCACCGGATTTACGGCCCGGTCCGCACCCTGCCCACGCGCACCTTCTTTTACGGTATGGAGCCCGGCGAAGAGATCACGGCCGAAATCGACCCCGGCAAGACGCTGGAAATCCGGTGTCAGGCTATCGGCGAGACGGATGAAAAAGGCGAGGTCAAAGTGTTCTTCGAACTCAACGGCCAGCCGCGTGTGATCCGGGTGCCGAACCGGATGGTCACATCAACCACTCAGGCGCGCCCCAAGGCCGAGGTCGGCAACCCCGATCATGTCGGTGCGCCGATGCCCGGTGTTGTGGCCACAGTCACTGTGACCGCGGGCCAGCAGGTCAAGGAAGGTGACATGCTGCTGACCATCGAGGCGATGAAGATGGAAACCGGCATCCACGCCGAGCGTGATGCGACCGTCAAAGCCGTGCACATCCAACCCGGCGGCCAGATTGACGCAAAGGACCTTCTGATCGAACTGGAATAAGCCATAAAACAATCTAATGTTCATCAGGCCGTGTGGGAGACCACACGGCCTTTTCTATGATTGAGCGGAGACCCATTATGCTTGCAATCACCCCGATCTATGCGGCCCTGATCGCAATTCTCTACGTCGCACTCAGCGTCAAAGTGATCCTGCAACGACGCAGCGACAAAATCTCGGTCGGGGACGGCGGCAGCAAGCTAATGATCAAGGCGATACGGACACACTCGAACTGCGCCGAATACGCCCCGATTTCCCTGCTGCTGATTGCTATGGTCGAGTTGCAGGGCGCGGCCGGGGTTTTGGTCCATCTGCTGGGGCTGATGTTGCTGGCGGGGCGTCTTTTGCATGCGTACGGATTTGGACGGACGCCACAGATCGTCATCCTGCGGCAGGCCGGCATGAGCCTGACATTCCTCGCCATTCTGGGTGCGGCCTTGGCAAACCTAATACTGGCGCTTTAGGCCGTCTGGCGGGTGTTACCCTGCCAGAACGGTTGTTTCGATCTGCGGTGCGCCCAGCAGAACCGGTGTGAACCGGTCATGTTCATGCCGGTCCGGTTTCAGGATGGCAGCGCCGATCAGAATCATCGCGGCAAGCATCACGATCTTCAGGTCTGCAACGGATATCATGACGGCACCTCCTGCCTGTGTTTTGTTGATTTGAGTTACGGGTTGAACGGGTCACGGGCCGGATTCCGTCGAAAAGATTTTTCCCGCTTTTTGTGTTTTTCCGCTTGCAGCCCCGCGTGGGAATTTATACATCCCTCCTCACTCAACGGCGCGGGCGTAGCTCAGGGGTAGAGCATAACCTTGCCAAGGTTAGGGTCGGGCGTTCGAATCGCCTCGCCCGCTCCATTGAGAGGTCTTCGGACCACATATGTATCTGATGCGGGCGTAGCTCAGGGGTAGAGCATAACCTTGCCAAGGTTAGGGTCGGGCGTTCGAATCGCCTCGCCCGCTCCAGATACCAAACCTTCCGAACATGCTGGTTCTTCTGCCCCCGTTGCGGCATTCTGAATGCAATTTGCAACACGGGATGTTCGCATGTCTGATTATGTTATCCGCCCCTTGACCGCTGATGAGTTGCAGGAGGCTGTGGATTGGGCCGGGCGTGAGGGGTGGAATCCGGGCCACCACGATGCCTTGTGTTTTCGCAGTACTGACCCTTACGGGTTCCTGGGCGGTTTTCTGGATGGCGAAATGATCGCGTCTGTCTCGGCGGTGAATTATGACGATGATTTTGCCTTTTTGGGCTTCTACATCGTCAAGCCGGAATACAGGCACCATGGTCACGGGCTTGAGATTGCGCAGCATGCGCTGGCCCATTGCACCGGGCGCAACATGGGTCTTGATGGCGTGGTCGAGCAGCAGGACAACTACCGGAAATCCGGATTCGCCTTTGCCTATAACAACTACCGCTTTTCGGGGCGGGTTGCAGATATCCTGCGCGCGCTGGCACCGACCGCTGGTGTTGACGTGCTGAGCACGGTTTCTGATGCGTTAAGGGACTATGACCGTCAGCTTTTCCCAGCCCGGCGCGATGCGTTCCTGCATGGTTGGCTGAGCGCAAGCGGCCATGTGTCCCGCGTGTTTTCCGAAGACGGGCAGATCAAAGGCTATGCCACGCTGCGCCCCTGTCAGACTGGATACAAGGTCGGGCCGCTGTTTGCGGACCGCACCGACATTGCCGAAGCGCTGCTTGCAAGCGTGTTAAAGGCTCTGCCCGAAGATCAAAGCGGGCAAGAGGTGTTCATCGACATGCCACAACCCAACAACGCCGCCTTTGCATTGGCCGACAGGCTGGGGCTTGTGAAAGTGTTCGAAACGGCCCGGATGTATTCCGGCGATCAGCCGGATATCGACCTGAGCCGCATCTATGGCGTGACAACGTTTGAGTTGGGTTAGAACGCCTTGAACGTCATCGTCGTCAGCGAGCGTTCGATATCGGGAATCACCAGCAGGTGTTCGTTGATGAAATGGCCCACATCCTCGGTTTCGGGGATGTAGAGCTTGAGCATCAGATCAAACTCACCGCTGGTGGAGTAAAGCTCTGAATGTATTTCGCGCAGGGCGATTTCCTCGGCGACCTTGTAGGTGGTGCCGGGTTTGCAGCGGATCTGGATGAATACGCAGGTGGACATGGC
This sequence comes from Ruegeria sp. BHSB056, assembly GCF_059613305.1. NCBI lineage: Bacteria > Pseudomonadati > Pseudomonadota > Alphaproteobacteria > Rhodobacterales > Roseobacteraceae > Ruegeria > Ruegeria sp. BHSB056. Next base: position 30,796 of record NZ_JBXWSG010000022.1, read on the forward strand.
TTGGCCCTGTTGGTTCATGTTGTCTGCAAGCTGACATGGTGCCGGGCCGGGTGCAATCCCTTGCAACAGTTTGCAGCGATTGCAACGCATGGTCTGGATCAACCCGCCCCACCCCGTCTATAAGCGCGCCTGTAGCAAAAGGATTTCGCCCATGCGCACCGCTTCGATCAGCCGCAAAACCGCCGAAACCGATATTTCGGTCGAGGTCAATCTGGACGGCACCGGCACCTATGACAATCAGACCGGCGTCGGGTTCTTTGACCATATGCTGGACCAGCTGGCGCGCCACTCGTTGATCGACATGACGATCCGCGCCAAGGGTGACTATCACATCGACGATCACCACACGGTCGAGGATACCGGCATCGCGCTGGGGCAGGCTTTGACACAGGCCCTGGGCGACAAGAAGGGTATCCGGCGCTATGGCGAATGCCATCTTCCGATGGATGACGCGCAGGTGCGCTGTGCGCTGGACCTGTCGGGCCGCCCGTTCCTGATCTGGAATGTCGATCTGCCGACGCAAAAGATCGGAGCGTTCGACACCGAACTGGTGCGCGAGTTTTTTCAGGCGCTCAGCACCCATGGCGGCATCACCCTGCATATCGACCAACTGCACGGCTTCAACAGCCACCACATCGCCGAGGCCGCGTTCAAGGCTGTTGCGCGCGCGTTGCGCGACGCCGTCGAAACCGATCCGCGCAAGGCGGATGCGATTCCGTCGACCAAGGGCGCGCTGTAAATGCTGACAGCCATCATCGACTATGAAAGCGGCAATCTGCATTCAGCGGAAAAGGCGTTTCAGCGCATGGCGCAAGAAGTCGGCGCAGGTGACGTTGTTGTCACCTCGGACGCGGATGTGGTTGCGCGTGCGGACCGACTGGTTCTGCCCGGAGATGGTGCCTTCCCGGCCTGTGCTGCCGAGCTGCGCGGCCACAAGGGTATTTATGACGCGATGGTCGAAGCGGTCGAACAGAAGGGCCGCCCGTTTCTGGGCATCTGCGTTGGCATGCAACTGATGGCAACCAAAGGCCATGAATACACCGAGACCGATGGTCTGGGCTGGGTGGCAGGCGATGTTGTTCGAATCGAACCGTCAGATGCCGCTTTGAAAGTGCCGCATATGGGCTGGAACGATCTGGTTCTGGAAAGCGATCACCCGATCTTTGCCGGGGTGAAATCAGGCGATCACACCTATTTCGTCCATTCCTACCATTTTCGCGTGTCCGACCCGGCGCAGCGATTGGCTTATGTGGAATACGGGCAGGACGTCACGGCCGTGATTGGCCGCGACACGATGGTTGGGATGCAGTTTCACCCCGAAAAAAGCCAGGATGTTGGCCTGCGTATGCTGGGCAACTTCCTGACCTGGAAGCCCTGAGGCTTACTGAACCCGCGTCCAGGTTTGCCCGCGACAGATCAGACCGCCCGCCACGCAGCCCTTGACGGTCAGCGCATTCTGGCCGTCCAGAGACATTTTCGAGTTGTAGGTTTTGTCCCGGTCGGGGGCCCAGATCTTACCGCTGTCATAGCTGCCGCCCCCTTCGGGGACCATGTCCCAGATGATCTTTTTGCCAAGGTTCTCATATTCCAGCTGCTGGTTGCCATCCGCGTCAAACGCGCTGTCGATGGTGCCGCAGATCGCACTGCCGCATTCGGAAATCGTCACATGCAGATAGCCACCCGTGTCGCCCGGCGCGGTTTTCCACAGGCCGTCAACCGGATCGTCTGCAAAAGCAGCTGTAGCAAGCAACATCAAGCCCGCTGAAAGAGTAGAAGTCTTCATGATTTTCTCCCTGTTTTGTGGGCAGTCTGACCCGCTAATGGGCGGCGGGCAAGAATGACCCAGCGTCGCGTTGCATCCCCTGCCCTGCTTGTGCGATATCCCGCGCGTGTAACAGTGATATAGGGCCGCCCGACATGATCCTCTACCCCGCCATCGACCTCAAAGACGGCCAGGCCGTACGCCTGCTGCGTGGTGAAATGGACAAGGCCACCGTGTTCAACGAAGACCCGGCCGCTCAGGCCCGTGCCTTTGTCGAGGCGGGGTGCGAATGGCTGCATCTGGTCGACCTGAACGGTGCATTCGCAGGCGAGCCGGTCAACGCAGCACCGGTTGAGGCAATTCTGAAAGCGTGCAAGGTGCCTGCGCAACTGGGTGGTGGCATCCGCGACATGGCCACGATCGAAACATGGATCGAGAAGGGGCTGGCGCGGGTCATTTTGGGCACTGTCGCTGTCGAAAATCCAGATCTGGTGCGCGAAGCAGCCAAAGCCTTTCCCGGCAAGGTCGCTGTCGGCATCGACGCACGCAATGGCATGGTGGCCACCAAGGGCTGGGCCGAAGAGACCAATGTTCAGGTCACCGATCTGGCCCGTAGTTTCGAAGACGCGGGCGTTGCGGCAATCATCTACACCGATATCAATCGCGACGGTGCCATGCAGGGCCCGAACATCGAAGCGACCGCTGCCCTGGCACAGGCCGTTTCCATCCCTGTGATCGCCTCGGGCGGTGTCAGTTCGCTGGACGACCTGATCGCCCTTCGCGATTGCGGCGTTGCGCTGAACGGCGCGATTTCAGGCCGGGCGCTTTATGATGGCGCAATTGACCTGGCCGAGGCCATCCGCGCCCTGTCGTGATCGGTTATTGCGCGGCTGCGGCGGTCAGCTTGGCCAGCGCACCGCGCATCTTTTTGATGACCGGTGATTTGTCGACATCGTTCAGGTCGTCCAATGTCTCTTTCGGGTCTTCATAGATCAGCCAGACCTGGCCATTGGAGTCTTCGTACGCCTGCACCTTGAGAGGCAGAAACAGCCCGGCGCGCGGATCGATCTGCATGGCTGGCGTACCCAGCGCCGGGTTGCCGAAGATCAGCACCTGATTGGCAGGAATGGACGTACCGATCTTTTCCGCCCCGGCCGCGTGGTCGATGCGGGCGAACACGGTTGCACCTGCATTTCCGACGGCGGCTTCCAGCGCGTCCAGCGCCTCGGCCACGGATTTGTCGGTTTGAACCTTGATCAGATCATCTGCCATTGCGGTCAGCGCGCCTCCGATTGAAAAAACACAAGCCAGTATCAGTCTACGCATATCGATATTCCTTCTGTGAAATTCACCCCAGTTTTCACAGAATTGAGACCTCTCACAATCACAAGTCTGGCATCGGCAGGGCTTTGCCGCTAGAGGTGCGCCCATAAAGGATATCCTATGCTGAAAACCCGGATCATTCCCTGCCTTGATGTTGCCGATGGCCGAGTGGTCAAAGGCGTGAATTTCGTGGGACTGCGCGATGCAGGCGACCCGGTGGAATCGGCCAAGGCCTATGATGCTGCCGGAGCGGACGAGATCTGCTTTCTCGACATTCACGCGACCCACGAGAATCGCGGCACCATGTTCGATGTGGTGCAGCGTACGGCGGAACAGTGTTTCGTGCCGCTGACCGTGGGCGGTGGGGTGCGAACAAAAGACGATGTGCGCGCCTTGCTGCTGGCGGGGGCGGACAAGGTCAGCTTCAACTCGGCCGCGGTTGCCAATCCGGATGTGATTGCCGAAGCGGCAGATCAGTTCGGCAGTCAGTGCATTGTCTGCGCCATCGACGCCAAGACCGTCAGCCCCGGCAAGTGGGAGATCTTTACCCATGGTGGGCGCAAACCCACCGGCATTGATGCGGTTGCCTTTGCAAGAACCGTGGTCTCCAAGGGGGCCGGTGAAATCCTGCTGACCTCGATGGACCGCGACGGCACCAAATCCGGGTTCAACCTGCCGCTGACCCGCGCCATTTCCGACGCGGTGGATGTGCCCGTGATCGCCTCGGGCGGTGTTGGTACTTTGGACCATCTGGTCGAGGGCGTCACCAAGGGCGGTGCAAGCGCCGTGTTGGCGGCATCGATTTTCCATTTCGGCGAATACACCATCCGCGAGGCCAAGGAACATATGGCCGCCGCTGGCATCCCCATGAGGCTGACATGAGCATCTTGCATGATCTGGCCGCCACGATCGAGGCACGCAAGGGGGCTGATCCCGAAGGCAGCTGGACGGCCAAGCTGCTTGCGAAAGGCCCTGAGAAATGCGCCGAGAAATTCGGTGAGGAGGCCATAGAGGCCATCATCGAAGCCGTAAAAGGGGATCAGGTTAAGCTGACCTCGGAAGCGGCGGACGTGTTGTATCACCTTCTGGTCATGCTGGCCGCGCGGGACGTGGCGCTGGATGATGTTCTGGCCGAGCTGGACCGCCGTCAGGGCACCAGTGGTGTCGCTGAAAAAGCTGCCCGCCCCAAAGGGTAAGGTCCGGGTTCCGCACTGGCTCCTGGGCCGTTATACTCGGATGCCAGACTGTCAGGGCGAAGGCGCGATATGATCCGAATTTTGATGCTTGTGGCAACCTTTGCCATCGTCGCTGGCTGCGCCGCGCCGCCGCGCTCGACCGGGGATGAGGTACAGCGGCTCGCCACGGAGATTCAGGGCCTTGGCCCGGATATCGACCCTGAGGAGGCCCGACGCGCGGCGGGAATTGCCTACGCCTATACCGCTCAGCTGGTCGAGGAATACCAGATCACGGACCCGCCCCTGATCCATAACATGAAGGTCAACAAAGGCCTGCGCCCGCGTGGGCTGTGCTGGCACTGGGCCGAGGATATCGAACGGCGGCTGAAACAGGAAAACTTCCGGACGCTGGAGCTGCACCGTGCCATAGCAAACGCGGACAACCCGACGCGGATCGACCACAGCACCGCAATCATCAGCCGTAAAGGCGCGACGCTGTATGATGGCGTCGTACTGGACCCGTGGCGTTATGGCGGCGTGTTGTTCTGGTCTCCGCTGGTCGAGGATACCCGTTATAACTGGGTCCCGCGCGACGTGGTGCTGGAAAAGCGGCGGAAGGAACAGGTGGCGCGGCTGAAACCTTACGTCCCCGCCAAACCCTAAAGCTTGGACGAAATGATCCCGGTCGAAAATCCGCCCATGCGCAATTCGCCAAACAGGCGCTGATATTCGATCTTGGGGCAGCGGTTCATCACCACATCCACGCCACGGGCCTGGGCCTTTGCCGCCGCTTCAGGGTGTTCCACGCCAATCTGCATCCAGATCGTACCAAGCGACGGAAACGCATCCAGCGCCTCGTCCACAATAGGTGGCACAGCCTCGGACCGCCGGAAAATATCCACCATGTCCACAGGCTCGGAGATCTCTGACAGGTTGCCGCGAACCGTCTGACCAAACAGGTCTTTGCCCGCGTGGCCCGGATTGACGGGAATCACCTTGAAGCCTTTCAGCGACAAATAGCGCGCCACGTAATAGCTGGGTCGCACCGGGTTCATGGAAACACCGACAACGGCCACCGTCTTGGTGCGTTGCAAAATGGCCTTGAGGTACTGATCGGAATAGTCTGGCATGCCCTATCCTTAACAGGGTTCCAAAAAGAAAAAAGCGCCCAAGAATGCTTGGGCGCCAGTTGTTGGAACGAGGGACAGTGAAATGACCCGCGGCAGTTCCGTTCCGCGGTCACTGTGACATTTAAGCATGACTTGATTAAAAAAAAGAGGGCGGGCGTATTTTTGTGATGACTTTTCACAATTTTCTGAAGGTTGCCTACTTTCCGTAGAGAATTGCGGGCCAGTTTTCCTCTGCCATCGCAATGTAACCTGCCCGATCCTGCTGCCAGATTTCCTCGACCTCGGGCGAATGCGTCAGATAAAGGCGCCCGTCGACCACCTGCCACGCTTTGGGATCCGTGCTTTTCAGCACGCCCATCGCCATCCCGTACGAGCAATAGCCACCGAACTGCGGCGCAAAAGCGCGCGGATTGCCTTCGAAGAGCTCACGATTTGCTTGCGATTTGAAATGCCACCGGGCACCCTTCCACATGACCGCATTTTCGGGCACCCCTTTTAAGGGCGCGTCGCTGTCAAAAAAGGACACAGGATCATACCCCGCCAACGCCACACCGTCAGTGGCGTAATACACGGGGTTGTCCTGCGCTAATACGGCAGGGGCAAGCAACACAGTGCTCAGCGAGCAAAGAAGAGTACGTCGGTTCAGCATCGTCATATGGGAATCTGCACATTCAAGACCATCAAAATGCAACTTTTGGCGCTTTTCGAAACCCCTGTTGACAAGGATGTGAACGCGTGCCCGCCAGTTGAAACTTAGTCAAAGATGTCTTCGATCACGTCCCAGGCTTCGTCGAACACGCGCGCCAGCATGGTCTTCTTCCTCTTTTTGCGCTTTGTTTTCCGCGGGGCGGCATGAGACACAGCTACGCGCACCGGTTCGGGTTTAAGTACTTTCCGAGCGGGCAGCATCTTCAGGTTGTGCAGCGGCGCTCCGCAGCTGGAGCAGCTAAGCTCGTGCCGTTCCTTGCCTTTCAGGATCAGGGCAGCCCGGGTGCCGCAATAGCAGCAGGTCGCGATTTTGGCAGGGCCGGGAATGACGCTCTCCTTTTTTCAGGGTCGCGATGCATATAAGGCGATTGCCGCGGCATTTGAGACGTTCAGCGAACCAAATCCCCCGGCTGCGTCAATTTTAACCAACTGATCCACGGTTTCCTTTGTCTTCTGCCGCAAGCCCGGACCTTCCGCACCCAGCACAAGCGCGACGGGGCGGTCCCCGCCAGTGCCCAACGCGCCTTCGATTGTCACATCGGCTTCTCCGTCCAGCCCAAGGACCAGAAAGCCCATGCTCTGAAGCTCGACAATCGCGTCCGCAAGGTTGCGCACCCGCAGATAAGGCTGCCGCTCAAGCGCGCCGCTGGCGGTTTTTGCCAGTGCTCCGGTCTCGGGTGCGGAGTGGTGGCGTGTGCCGATCACCGCACTGGCCCCCAGAACTTCGGCCGAGCGCAGAATCGCCCCGACATTGTGCGGGTCTGTGACCCGGTCCAGCAGAATGACGCGAGGGTTTTCGCGACCGATGCAGTTATCGGCCAGACTGCCCCATTCCAACGGCTTGACCTCCAGCGCTGCGCCCTGATGCACGGATCCAGCATCGATGGGCGCAGAAAACTTGCGCGGGTCGACCATCTCGGCCTCGATCCCCGCAAATTCAATAGCTTCCGCCAGTTTGTCACACGCATTCCGCGTCACCATCAGGCGTAGTTTTTGCCGTTTAGGGTTCATCAGCGCATCGCGAACCGCGTGCAGGCCAAACAGCCAGACTGTTTCCGCAGCAGCTGCTTTGCGCGCCTGTTCCTTTTCGACGACCCATTTGGGTTTCTTCATTTTACGGGCCTCCGGGCCGGGAATTCGGTTTCCTGCGCCAAAGGGAAATTTTCCTGTTGACGCTCCTTTGGTGCGCTAGTAATCACGCCTCCACGTCAGGTGCAACGCCTGACAGTGGGCGACAGGCCGCAAGGTGTGGCAGGGGACTGTAACTCCCTCGCGGAGACGCACGCCTGGTTCGATTCCAGGGTCGCCCACCACTCTCATAAACATCAGAAAACATGGTGAAAAACTTCCGCTGCGGGATTTCCCGTTTCGGGCTCGTGGTCAACCACGGTACTCATCGGGTACTCAAGTTGGTACTCATATCCGGTGATTTGTTCGCCAGCCGTTCCTTTTACCAAGCTTGAAAAAAATATTTTCCCCTGTAGCCTGACCTTCTTTACTGGGGGAAATTGCTATGAAACTGATTATTGCGGCTCTGGCCGTGTGCTTTGCGAGCGCGGCCAATGCGCTGACCGTTACTTTCGACCATAATAACTTGGGGTTCAATCCGGCCACCGGAGGTCAATTCGGGGAAAGTCAGGGCTTCCTCTATGATTTCAGCTATCTCTATCTGTACGACAATCACCTCGCCCTGCACGATGATAGCGGGATCACCACGTCAACGATCAAGGCGCAGAACGGGACGCGATTTTCCGTTCAATCAGCCGATGTACGTGGGTTTAGCAGGGTATTCATGACGGGAAGCGATCCAAACCCCGCAGATCCGTTTGGGCCATGGCTGACAGCAGGCACAGCACCACCGGTCACACTGGTATTCCAAGGCATTCGGGGCGGCAGTATTGTGGCTACGCAGTCTGTCTCAGCCACTCAGTGGGTGTCGCCCTGGAGTACGCTTGCATTTTCTCCAGGGTTTACAGCGATTGATCAACTATCCCTTACGCTGAGCTTGCCAAACGCGATTAAGCATCAGGTCACATCCGGGGCCAACACCGTTTGGTGCCAGCAATATTGTGGGGAGTTTTGGGTCGACAATCTAGTCGTCGCACCGGTCCCCCTGCCGGCAAGCGGACTGCTTTTGATCGGGGCCGTTCTGGGCCTGTTCGGGTACCGCAGGCTTAAGACAACCTAGTTGAACCCAACACTAATAATAGCGGCGCTGATTGTTGGTCAGCGCCGTTTCTTTGTCTCTTAACCAACTGTTTCGAAGGTTCTATTCCGCCGCTGGGCGCAGTTCTGAGACCTTGTTGAACCACGCCTCGATTGCATCCAGATCCGCCGGGAGGGCTTCCGCTGCGCCTTCGGCGAAGGTGTTGAACTTTTCGGCGTTCAGCCCGTTCACGCCGACCAGCACCGGAATATCCAGCGCCAGTGCTTCGCCGATTACGGGGCGAAAACCGCGCCCATCGGATTCATGCTTGCCGAATTTGTTGATAATCAACAGGTCCGGTGCGTTCGCAAGCGAGGCGGTCACATACCCAACCGCCTGTTCCAGCGCTGCGGGGTCCAGACGGCAGCCGCGCGACTGCGTGCCCAGCGATTGCGAGATACGGATGGTTTCCCCATCCGGCAACACGCGGACATCCATGTCGCATTTGCTGCTGTCGGTACATTCCGTGTTCGTTTGCACGACACCGGCCAGTTTCGCGCCAGACGCCAGCAGACGTTCAGCAACAGCGCTGAGCAGGCGATCCGTCGCGCCGCGGTCGGTGGTGGTGACATAGGCCAGATGCATCTTGGACCTCTTGTAATTCGATTGTGACGTTTCAAATAGCACGCAAGGTGCTGCCCGACCACTCCCCCAGTCAAGGCAGCGGCGACAGACCGATCACAGGTGCGTGCAGGTGAAGAAGAACCGCATAAGCGGCCAGTGCGGTTAGCCAGATCCAAGGGCGTGGCCATGGACGCGGAAAGCGCAGTGAGAACCGCGCCGTATTTCGCGACAACCGGACCCATTCAAAGCCAATCTCACGCGATTTTCGCCTGTCGATCAGGGCCATGCCCATAACAGAAAATCCGGCAAACAGGCCGAACAGGATCACATGTGACAGGCTTCCATTGGCCAGAAGATGCGCCAAGGACCACAATAGCAGCGCAGCAAGGATCGGGTGGCGAGTGGAGCGCAGAATACCGGGGTGTTCGGGGTCAAAAGGCCTTTTGCCCATCCCACCGAAAGAAAACGGGTTCTGGATCGCAAGCCCGGACACAGCCAGCCAGCACACCACGGGCATGATCAGTATTGGCACCCAGCGCAAGACTGCGAACGGCGGGATGACCTCGACATAGGGGGCGTTTGCAGCGGCGACAATCAGCCAGGCCAGCACGGCCAAAGACAGAAGTGAATAGGCCGAGAAATACCCCCGGCGCCCGAGTGTGCCGATCAGCCATCCCCGCACGGTGGGCCGTACAGGAATTGCATGGCTGAGCAGGAAAACGATGAGTGCTGCAAGAAATAGGCCCCAACCAGTCATGATATTCTCCAAACGTGTTGGGGTCGGTCTAGACTGGGAGGACAGCGACTTCCTTGCCCGAAATCAAGTTGGGTCGCAGGGGCGGACGCACCGCCCCTGCGCTGTATTACAGCCCAAGCGCCGCGCGGCGTTCTTCGGCAAAGCCCTGCACGATGCGGTCGGCAATCAGTGCCAGAATCGCCATCGCGGCCCCGGCCGAAATACCAAGCCCCACATCCGCCTGGCCCAGCGCCAGATAGATCGACTGGCCCAGACCGGTGGTCCCGATCAGTGCCGCGATGACCAGCATGGCAAAGGCATAAAGGATGGTCTGGTTCAGCCCCAGCAGGATGGTCGGGGCCGCATAAGGTGCCCGCACATCGCGCATGATCTGCCACTCGGTCGCACCGCTTGAAATTGCGGCCTCCATCATCTCATCCGGTGTATTGACCAGCCCGTGCCGCGTGTAGCGGATCATCGGGACAATCGCATAGGCACAGATGGCCAGAAAGGCCGAGAACTCGCCAATCTGGAACACCATCAGCACCGGGATCAGGAACACGAAAAGGGGGATCGTCTGCAACATGTCGCAGATCGGGCGAACCACGTTCCACACAGGCTGCCATACCGCGCTGGCAAGGCCGATCAGCACACCTGCCAAAGCGCAGGTAAACACCGCTGCACCGCTGAGATAAAGCGACAGCAGCGCCCTTTCCCACAGGCCTGAGACGAGGATGGTGCAGAGCAACCCCACGCAGAGCGCGGCCAAGCGCCAGCCCCCGGCGACCCACCCCAGCGCAGCAGCGCCGGTCAGGACAAAGGGCCACGGCAGGTTCGCGATACCGGTTTCCAGCATTCCGATCAGGATCATAACAACCAGCCCGCCAGTCAGCTGCCCGCGCAACGCCATCAAAAGCGCAATCCCGGCACCGGCTGCGAACAGAACATAGCTCATGCTAGACGTCCACTGGAAACCCCATGTGAAGGGCAGCACCGCCTGATCCAACCCGATCCGCAGCGGCAGCAGAACATAGAACAGCGAGTTGTTCTTGAGCGCGTCCAGCCACTGGCCGTTGGCCTGCGTGAATGCGGTCAGGCCGCTGTCCACGGCTTCGGCCATCGGGTCCAGCAGGGTCAGTTCCGCAGGGTTTGGCAACCACGCCCAGAAGGCCGCCGTGAAGACAACAGCAAAGCCCAGCATCGCCCAGACAACACGGCTGTCATAGCGTTTACGCTCGGTCGCCAAAGTACCGCTCATCCGGTCGATCACAACGGCAAAGACCACGATAACCAGACCCGCCATCAGCGATTCGCCAAACTGCGCCTTGCGCATGGTCAGCAGAACCTCCCAGCCGATATCGTTGAACCCACCGATGACGGCGGCGATGATAACCATCGACAGAGCAGCCATCAGACATTGGTTCACACCGACCATGATCTGAGTGGTGGCGGCAGGGATTTCGACCTGGAATAGCTGCTGGAACCGCGTACCGCCGGACATGATGGCCGCCTCTTTGATCTCGGGCTCTACCCGTTCCAACCCCAGCATCACGTTGCGCGCCATGGGCGGTGCGGCATAGATGGCCGAAGCAATCAGACCAACAACAGGACCAAATCCAAACAGCAGCAGCAGCGGTGTCAGATAGGCAAAGGTCGGCACCGTCTGCATGATGTCCAGCACGGCCTGTACAAAGGTTTTCACCTTTGGCACTTCGTTGGCGAGGATGCCGATGCCGCCCCCAATGACCAACGCCACAGGGACAGAGACGGCAACAAGCGCCAGCGTATTCATGCTTTCGGCCCAATAGCCCGAGGCCAAAACAAAGCTGAGGCCCAGAAAGCCAAGTGCGGCCATGGACAAGCCGCCCAGATACCAGCCCAGTGCGGTCACGATCCCGATCAGGATGGGCCATGGCGTTTTGCCCAGCACGAAATTCGCCCAGTTCATTGGGTGGGTCATCAGGTCCGAAAACAGCCGCATTGCCGGTTTGATCAGGTTCAGAAACCAGTCCAGAAACGCGCCAACCCATTGGGTTGCAGGCAATTCCCACGCGGCGGGCCACTTGACCAGCCACGGGGCGACACCTTCGAGCGCAAGGCAAACTGCACCGACGACAACCGTTATCAGGGCGGCCTTCGCACCTGCCGTCAACTGCGCACCACGCCGTGCCGGAAGGTCGGTTATGGCGGTCATGTCTCGTCCACCTGAAGAGCTGCGGCCAGATCGGACGGATGCACCGTGCCGACGACATTGCCTGCCTCATCCCGTACGGGCACAGGTTCATACAGCTCCATGCAATGCGCAAGGGCTGCGTCCAGCGTCATCGAGGTGGTGAGGCCGGGATCATCCGGGCCATATTCCGCCTCGCTCCGCATGACCGAGGCGACCTTGGCGTGCTGACCTTTGGCGACATCCTTCGAGAATTCGCGCACGTAATCATCCACCGGGCGCAACACGATATCTGTGGGCGTTCCGATCTGAACAATCTTGCCGTCGCGCATGATGGCGATGCGGTCGGCCAGCTTCAGCGCCTCTTGAATGTCATGGGTGATGAAGACGATGGATTTCTTCAGTGTCGCCTGAATGCGCAGGAATTCATCCTGCAACTGGCGGCGGATCAATGGGTCGAGGGCCGAGAACGGTTCATCCAGAAACCAGATATCGGGATTTACGGCAAGACTGCGGGCAATGCCCACACGCTGCCGCTGCCCGCCGGAAAGCTGTCGCGGGAAGCTGTCTTCGCGCCCTTCCAGACCGACCAGCGAGATCACTTCCTGCGCGCGGTCCAGCCGTTCCTTTTTGCCCACGCCCTGAACGCGCAGAGGATATGCGACGTTTTCAGCAACGGTCATGTGGGGGAACAGGCCGAAATGCTGGAACACCATGCCCAGTTTTTTGCGGCGCAACTCTGTCAGCGCCTTCTTTGAGGCTCCGATGACGTTTTCGCCGTCCACCCGAATCTCGCCGCCCGTGCCGGGCAGCAGCTGCGAGATGCAGCGGATCAGCGTGGATTTGCCCGAGCCCGACAGGCCCATGATGACAAAAAGCTCGCCCTCCTGAACCTCAAAATTGGCATCCTGAACAGCGGGGATCAGCCCCTGTTCGCGAAGGGCGGCGGCAGCCTTGTCGGCGTCATTCCCTGACCGAGACAGCGCGTCGGTCAGGGCTTTGTCAGCGCCGGGGCCAAACACCTGCCAGAGATTCCGGCAGGCGATGGCTGGCATGGTCGTGTCCGTCACTTACGCGGGCTCACTGGGTTGCCGCGTCAACAACCGGACGCCATTTGCCTTCGTTTTCAGCCATCCATGCGGCGACAACTTCTTCGACCTTTCCACCGTCAACGTCGATCGCGCCCATCATCGGCTGCTGGTCTTCAACCGCCAGCTGATAATTGGTCAGGATTTCAAAGGCTGCTGGCCATTTCTCCTCCATTCCGCTCCAGCCAGCTTTGAAGATGCGCGAGGGCGAGAAGTCGCAGTCATTGACAGCGTTCGGATTCGGGCCCCAGGCCGGATCACTAAAGCACGCCTCTTCACCGGCGGGCAGTTCAACGAATTGAACGTCGTAGGCCGACATCGCCCAATGCGGCTGCCAGAAGGTTATCAGCAGTGGCGATTTGCGTTCGGTCGAGGCGCGCAATTCCGCGATCAGCGCCCCTTCGGACCCTGCTGGTACGGCTTTGAACGGCAATTCCAGACCGGTCATGCGATCCGCGCCTGGAGTACCCCAATCGGCCGGGTAGTCGACCAGACGACCACCGGGCAGAGTTTCCGCCGTCGCAAAGACCTGCGCGCAATCTTTCAGCGCTTCCCATGCGGGCAGGCCCGGGCACAGATCGGCCACATGCGCCGGGTATGCGATGCCTTCCTTGGCATCCAGACCCAGATCACCGATTTCGACCACAGTACCTTCACCGATTTTCTTGGCGTATTCATCGGAAACGTTGGAAGACCAGATTTCCAGTGTCGCGTCGATGTCGCCATCGGCCAGCGCCTGGAACTGGTTCATCATACCCGCGGTCACATATTCGACGTTGTACCCGGCTGCCTTGAGCATCTCACCCGCCACATGCGTGGTCACGTGCTGGCCGGTCCATTCGTTGATCGCCAGTTTGATCGGTTCATCCACGGCACCCATATCCGCCGCCTGCGCTGCGCCTGCAACGCTCAGAGCCATTAGGCTTACACTTAGTTTTTTCATGGACTTAACTCCCTGTCATATTTGTTTTGCCCATCCCGGCAAGGTTTTCCCCGCCGGTCTTTCTGTCTGATGACAATGCCATGCCGCAGCATGCACAAATTTGGCTGGAAAAGAACAGTGATCCGTTTCCAAATTGTGGAAAAGATCTTGCTGCCAGTTTGTTTCCCCCTCCCGGCTCTCTTTATGCATCCAACCCGGCTTGCCCTTGTTCCATTTCGCTAAGACGGGACGTTGACTGACGAGTCAATCAGAAAACATTTTGCCACCTTTTGTCGAGAACTTCTTTCAAAAATCCGCATTTTTCTGCGAATCCGATTATTCGGGGGACTGCATCAAATCTGGGAGAGGTCAGATTTTTCGTTGCCAAACAAGAACAAAAGATAAACATTCAATGTCGGGCAACATCAAGGTTAGACAGATGCGAACGTTTGACGAAATCTTTGAAATCGCAGCCGCGCGCCACGGCGGTCCAGAAGCACTGGACGCAAAACTGAGCAAACCGAAAACCCCCGCGGAACTGGCAGCGATGCCTGAGGACCGCTGGCTGTCGGTCATCACGAAATGCATCTTTCAGGCCGGTTTCAACTGGAAAGTCATCGAAAACAAATGGGACGGGTTCGAAACAGCCTTTGACAGGTTCGACGTGGGGCGATGCGCGTTCATGGATGATGAGAAGTTTGACACCCTGTTGCAGGATACGCGCATCGTCAGGAATGGAACCAAGATCGCGGCTGTACGGGATAACGCTGCGTTCCTGCTTGAGCTGCGCGAGGAAGGCGGCGTGGGTAAAGTGCTGGGCGGCTGGCCATCTGATGACTACGTCAATCTTCTGGCCATGTTGGCCAAACGCGGGGCCCGACTGGGCGGCGCTTCGGCGCAATACGCGATGCGGTTTGCCGGGCGGGACAGTTTCATTCTGTCCCAGGATGTCACCGCCCGCCTGATTGCCGAAGGTGTGATCGACAAGCCTGCCACCTCGAAGAAAGCGATGGAGGCGGTTCAGAACGCCTTTAATACATGGATGGGTCAGTCCGGGCGATCATTAACGGAAATCAGCCGGGTTCTGGCCATGAGTCTGTGAAAACGGTTTGCGGAATACCCGCAGCGGAATAAGATTCAACTTATGGTTCTGCGTTTATTCTTTGCTTCTCTTTTGTTGCTGGCCGCCTGCGGTCGAGAGTTGACCGAGCAGGAGCGCGATTTTGCGGAGACCATCCAGGGGGGAACCCTGAATCTGGATCACATCCGTCTGGTCGAAGGTGCCCCGGTTACCAACGTGACGTATTTCCGCGAAGAACGCCCGCGACTGGCCTGCCGCGAGCGCATTCTGCCCCCGGTGGACCCCGGGCCGGTGACGGGCAAACCTGCCGCCGTGGCCCTGTTCAACAAAGTCTATTTTACCCGCGACTGGTATCTGGAGGACTATATGTCCGACTTTCCGGATCAGATGAACCTGCTGGCCGCGATGCTTTTGGCCCATGAGCTGACGCATGTCTGGCAATGGCAGAATCGCCGGACCACCGGTTACCACCCCCTGCGCGCTGCGGCGGAACATGGGGGCCGGAGGGATCCGTATCTGTTCGACCTCGAAACCTCTCCGGATTTTCTGACCTACGGGTTCGAACAGCAGGGCGCAATCGTAGAGGAATACGTGTGCTGTCGCGCGCTGGCCCCTCAGGCCAAGCGCACCAAAAGACTGCATGACATGCTGGGTGCCCATTTTGATCTGTCACCCTTGCCGGAACAGGGGCGCGAGCGCCCGGTCCTGATCCCGTGGAGCGAAGCCAGGATCGAGGGGATTTGCAGTTAGTTCCGGGCGCGCTGCAGGGTTTCCAGATATGCCACCAGATCAACGATCGGCTGGCTGGTCAGGATCGGCTGACCTTCCGGTGTTTTCATGGATGTGTCCTGCCCGTCGAAATAAGGGCCATAGACCGGCATCGGGCTGCCATGGCTGACCAGCGGGTCCCTGCCGTCGATGCGGGCAACAACGCGGGCGGTCGGAAACACCCCGCTTTCGCCGGACAATGCGGTCAGATCGGACGGCTGAACAACCAGCACGCTGGCCATCGGCCCCTGCCCCGTTGCGTCAATCCCGTGACAGGTCGCA
>NZ_JBXWSG010000023.1:0-46280 GCF_059613305.1 Ruegeria sp. BHSB056
GTTCGCATTTTTGAGGGCACCGAAGTCCTCGATATTGACGAAACCCAGCCTGCGCTGATCCGGACCGCCAAGGGGAACGTAAGGGCCGACCATGTTGTGCTGGCCTGCAATGGCTATCTTGGCAATCTCAACCGGACTGTCGCGGCCCGTGTCATGCCCATCAACAACTTCATCGCAGCGACCGAACCCCTTGGCACCGAAGCTGCGCGGGTCCTGACTCAGGATGTCGCGGTCGCGGATACCAAGTTCGTGGTGAACTATTTCCGCCTCAGCGCCGATGGCCGGCTTCTGTTCGGTGGCGGCGAAAGTTATGGCTATCGTTTTCCTGCGGATGTCGCGGCGAAGGTCCGCAAGCCGATGACCGAGATTTTCCCACATCTGCGCGATGTCAAAATCGACTACGCATGGGGTGGAACTCTGGCCATTACCATGCGGCGGATGCCTTATCTGGTTCGTATCGCACCCAATATTCTGTCTGCTTCCGGCTATTCCGGCCATGGTGTAGGCACCGCGATCCACGCCGGGCAACTGATGGCACTGGCCATTCAGGGGCAGGCAGAAGGGTTCGATACAATGGCCCGCGTGCCAACCCTGCCTTTCCCCGGCGGTTCCGCCCTGCGCAACCCGCTGCTCGTGCTGGCAATGACATGGTTCGCCATGCGAGACCGGCTTGGGATCTGATCCACGTGACTTGTGACAAATTGGTAAATTTCCGCTGGCGCGGCGATTGAGGGCTTGGATTGCCACCTGAATAGCTTTATCTTTACCAAAGATAGAATTCGGGAAATCCAAATATGACGCTTCCACCAAACGTTCATGACGCCGAACCCATCCCAGAAGCAGCAAAAGAAGCCATCGACGCCCTGATGCAGTCGGGCGACTTGTTTCGCTATACCGCCCCGCAAGATGCCCCGGTGGCTTTGCTGGAGGCCGAGTTTGCCGAACTGCTGGGCACAAAATACGCTCTCGCTGTTTCATCCTGCTCTGCTGCGCTGTTCCTGTCGCTCAAGGCACTGGGTCTGCCGCGCGATGCGCGCGTCCTGATCCCCGGCTTCACTTTTGCGGCGGTTCCTTCGTCAGTCATCCACGCGGACTGCATTCCGGTTCTGTGCGAAGTAGGCGAGAATTATCGCATCGACATGGCCGATTTCGAGGCCAAGCTCGACAGCGTTCATGCGGTGATCATCAGCCACATGCGCGGCCACACATCTGATATGGACGCGATCATGGCACTTTGTGACGCGCGTGACATCCCGGTGATCGAAGACGCCGCGCATTCGCTGGGCACGACCTGGAATGGCAAAAATATCGGAACCATCGGCAAGGTCGGCTGTTTCTCGTTTCAATCCTACAAGATGATCAATGCGGGCGAAGGCGGTATTCTAATCTCAAACGATGCTGATCTGGTGGCTCGTGCCGTCATCATGTCGGGCGCGTACGAACATAACTGGAAGAAACACAAAGGACCGCACGGCGACAACTCGCCCGAGTTGGAAGAGGCCTTCGTCCGCTGGCAGAACAAGCTGCCGCTTTATAACCTGCGTTTGAACAACCTGAGCGCCGCTGTGATCCGCCCGCAGATCCCAGAACTGGCCCGTCGTGTTCGCGACGGTCTGGCGAACCACGACTATGTTGCCGGACGCTTGAATACCTCACCGCATATCGACGTACCAGCGCCACTGCCCCCCGAGCAGCGCGCACCAGATTCGATTCAGTTCAATCTGGTTGGGTTGCAGGAGCACGAGATTCGCGCATTTGCCGCCGCAGCCGAGGCGCGCGGCGTCAAAGTTCAGGTCTTTGGCCTGAGTCAGGACAATGCACGCGCCTTCTGGAACTGGCAATTCCTGCCGGAAACCTTCGAACTGCCGCAAACACGTGACATGCTGATGAAAGCGTGTGACGTCCGACTGCCCGTACGCCTGACACGCGCAGAGTTGGACGTGATCGCGGATATTCTGCTGGCTGCCGTCGGCGAAGTGACCGGCCCAATGCCGGTCTACGGCACCTGAGACTAAAACTGGCCCACTTAATTGGTGGGCCTCTTACTCGGGCTCAATTCAATTCAGCTTTGAAAGCTTCTGTTGTAGTTCAGCTAACTGCTTCTTGATATCGTCAAGATCCTCTTTCGGCTTTGACTTTTCGCTTTCCTTCTCTGGCGAGGACCATCTGCCAGACAACCCACCTGTCATAGCCTTCAAAAATGCCTGCTGCTGCGCTTGCAACGCGTCAAAACCCGGCATCTGAGACATCGGGTTCATGGCATTCATGTTTTCCATCATCTTGCTTTGGCTTTCGCGCAGCATCTCGAACGAGCTTTGCAGGAATTGCGGCATCATGCCTCCGCCCGGCAGCATGTAACTGCGCACCAGGTCGTTAAGAACATTGACAGGCAGCACATTCTCGCCGCGGCTTTCATGTTCAGCAATGATTTGCAGCAGATACTGCCGTGTCAGGTCGTCGCCGGACTTCAGGTCGATAATCTGTACTTCGCGCCCGTCGCGGATGAACCCCGCGATATCTTCGAGCGTCACGTAATCGCTGGTCTCGGTGTTATACAGCCGACGGCTGGCATAGCGCTTGATCAGCAGCGGTTTTTCTTGGTCCGACACCGGGTTCCCTCCCCAAGGATGATGCGTTGCAGCACAGGTTATGCGAGTGCAGCACAAAAAGAAAGGGCAGGTCAATGGACCTGCCCAACGCGATTGCACCTATAGGGAGGGTCGGGTGCGTTTCGCTGACTTTTCTTACTTCGCAGCAGCAGCTTTTTTAGCGGCTGTGGTCACGTCATTGGTTGCTTTTTTAACAGCGGCGGATGCTTCTTCCGCAGCTTCTTTACCAGCAGCCATCAGCAGTTCGACGGTTTCGGTCTGAACTTTTTTCGCGATTTCTGCGAAAGCGGCCATGTTCTCGGCTGCAACTTCAGCAGACGCGCTTGCGAAATCGGTTGCTGCTTTTGCGTAGTCGGCAGGCTCTGCCTTGGCTTTCGACATCTCGGTCAGTTTAGCCAGCGTGTCTTTGGTCCATTTGCTCGAGATCTCTGCCGATTTCTCAGCTGCTTCCAGAGCAACGCCCGACAGCTTCTCGTTCAGCGAGGCGGTCGATTTGAATGCGCCTTCCATTGCGGTTGTGTCCACAGGGAATGCACCCATCATGTCTTTCATGATCGCGGTAAAGTCTTGGGTCTTAGCCATTGTCTTAATCCTTTTAGCCAGTCCGGGCCCACCCCGGGTTTCATCAGCTTGAGGACAATATGATTGCTGCAACGCAGCATTGCAAGTTTTTTTTGCTGCGCTGCAGAAATAATTAAGTTTCAGAATGAAATCAGGCGTTTGGTTTTGCCACTACATACGTTCCGGGTGCAGCAGCTAGGCTCGGGTGCTTCGAATCGCCCGGTTCACGGGCCGGTACCTGCTTGCCTGAACGTTTCTTCAGCCACGCATCCCACATGGGCCACCATGACCCTTCATGAAAATCGGCTTCCTTTAACCAGGTGGCGGCGTCTGGTTTCAAATCCGGGTTGGTGTAATGCCCGTACTTTTTCTTGCTGGGTGGGTTCACGATACCCGCAATATGACCCGACTCGGAAACCACGAAAGTTTTTGATCGCGAGCCCATCTTTTGCACACCGCGATAACAATCTTTCCACGCCGCGATGTGATCGGTTTCGCATGTGATGGCCATCAGGGGCACATCAACGTCACCAAGCTTCAGCTTATGCCCCAGCAACTCAAAGCCATCGGTGGCGAATTCGTTGCGCTGGCATAACCCACGCAAGTACTCAACCGCCATTTTCGCAGGCAGGTTGGCCCCGTCTCCGTTCCAGTAGAGCAAATCAAAGGCCGGGGGCACTTCACCCATCATATAGCTGCGAATGGCCGGGCCATAAATCAGGTCACGTGATCTCAGGAATGACATTGTGCGCGCCATGATCCACGACCGCAGAACACCTTCCTTTTTCACTTCTTCTTCGATTCCGTCGATAAAATCGTTTTGAAGGAAAGGCGTGAACTCTCCCTGATCGGAAAAATCCGTCAATGCGGTGAACAGAGTCGCCGATTTGACCGACTTGTCTCCTCGTTGTTTCAGCAGTGACAGCGTCAGGCTCAGGGTGGTGCCCGCGATGCAATACCCCACAGCGTTGACCTGTTTGACCTTGCAAATCTTCTTGGCCGTCTCGATTGCAGTCAGGAAACCATCCTGAATGTAGTCTTCCATGCCTGTTTCGGCATAGCTTTCGTCCGGATTGACCCAGCTCACAACAAACAGGGTATATCCCTGCTCGGTGATCCATTTGATCATGCTGTTCTGGGCTTTCAGGTCCAGGATATAGAACTTGTTGATCCAGGGCGGGAACAGGACAATCGGGGTCTCGTAGACCGTTTCGGTCGCCGGCTTGTACTGAATCAGTTCCATCATCCGGTTGCGAAAAACCACCTCCCCCGGCGTCGTCGCCAGGTTACCGCCGACCTCAAAGGCACTTTCATCTGCCAGTTTGACGACCAGTTCTCCATTATTGGCCTCAAGATCTGACACAAGGTTTTCCAACCCCTTGATCAGTGACTGGCCCTCGGTTTCGACCGCTTTTTGCAAGGCATCCGGGTTGGTCGCCAGGAAATTTGTCGGCGCCATCATGTCGACGATTTGTTGCGAGAAATACTGCAGCCGCCTTTTGTCCTTGGCATCCAGATCGTCCACGGACGCAACAGCCTGCGCGATCGCTTGCGCATTGGTCTGGTATTGCTGGCGGATCAGACGGAAATAGGGGTTAGTTTCCCAAAGGGGGTTCGAAAATCGCTTGTCTTCTGGCTTGGGTGCTTCGTCTTCCGCGTCAGACGCAGTCAGCGCTTTCTGCGCCTCGGCAAAGTTCAGCACTGACTTGCCCCAGAATTCTATCTGCTGTTCCAGTAATTTGGCGGGATTTTGCCAAGCCTCCGCCCAATAGGCACTTGCTGCCCGTGCGAAAAGCTCTTGATTCGGGCCGTCCAGCGCGGGAGTGTGGGGCCGTTTTACAGCCATGACCTCAATCAGGCGCTTCGATAACTTCTCGACCTTATCCATATTTTCTTTAAGGCGTTCAATGTGTTCTTCGGATACGTCTGGCATGTGGTCTTCACTAGTTGTCATTTTAACAATTCCCCCCTAACCTCGCTGCTATGCAGAATAACGTCGTGGGTGCTGGGGGGCAAAGCGACGAATGGTCCGAACTATCAGGCTGACACTCAGGAGGCCCCGTTTATGCGCTATATGATGACCTACGACCTGATGGAAACTGCGCGAAACACCAACCAATGGCTTGGTGCAACCGCCAGCGCGATGGCGTCCTATCCGATGTTTTCGATGGTGCCGAACCCCGCATTCAACTGGATGGCCGCCTGGGGCGAGGTTACCGAGCGTACGTTCCAGCGGATGGTTGCAAAGCCCGATTGGGGTATTCGCACGTTCACCTGCGAAGATGGCAAGGATCATCTGGTTGAAATCACGACTGTTCTGGAACGCCCTTTTGGTGATCTGGTACATTTCCGCGTCAATGGCCGGAAAGAACAACCCCGCAAAGTGCTGTTGGTTGCCCCAATGTCCGGGCACTATGCAACGTTGCTGCGCTCGACGGTCAAAAGCCTTCTGGTCAATTGCGAAGTCTACATCACAGATTGGCATAATGCGCGCGATATCCCTGTGTCCGCAGGTAAATTCGATGTCGAAGACTACACGCTCTACCTTGTCGATTTTATGAAAGAGCTTGGACCGGACACCCATGTTGTTGCCGTTTGCCAACCTGCGCCTCTGACATTGGCCGCAACGGCATACCTGGCCGAAATCGAACCCAAAGCGCAGCCAAGCACTCTGACACTGATTGGTGGCCCCGTCGATCCGGACGCAACGCCGACCGATGTGACAGACTTTGGCCGTCGCGTCACCATGGGCCAGTTGGAAGAAACAATGATTCAGCGCGTTGGCTTCAAGTACAAGGGCGTAGGGCGCATGGTCTATCCGGGCCTGCTGCAATTGGCCTCGTTCATGTCCATGAATGCAGATCGTCACTCCAAAGCGTTTTCCGACCAGATTCAGCGCGTCATGCGGGACGAAGCCTCGGATCAGGATGCCCATAACCGCTTCTACGACGAATACCTGGCCGTGATGGACATGACTGCCGAGTTCTATCTTTCGACGGTCGAGCGGGTCTTCAAGAATCGAGAGATTGCGAGAAACGAGTTCGTGGTCGCGGGTCACAAGGTGGACATCAGTAAGATTACTGATGTTGCGGTGAAGACTGTCGAAGGTGCAAATGATGACATCTCTGCACCCGGCCAGTGTATTGCCGCGCTGGATTTGTGCACCGGCCTGCCCGACAGCAAAAAGGCAAGCCACGTTGAACACGGCGCCGGTCACTATGGTATCTTCGCAGGCCGCAGCTGGCGCGACAACATTCGTCCTCTTGTGATTGATTTCATGAACGAAAATGCGCGAAAACCAAACCGTCGCGCGGCCAATTCCAACAAGGTTGCCTAACCGAAATGAGTGGGTCAGCGCAAAATGGCCTTACCTTTTCCTGCCAATGCGGCAACTTGCAGGGACGCATTTCACCCCGCGGTGTTCAGCAAGGGACACATGTTGAGTGTTTCTGTCACGATTGCCGTGCCGCTCAACTATATTTCAAGCAACCCGACCCTGCACCTGCGCCTGTCGAGATTTTTCAGATCGCACCGGATGAGATCGAAATCAGCACCGGAAGTCAGTATCTTGCGGCGATGCAACTCAGCCCCAAGGGCATGCTGCGTTGGTACGCCAGTTGCTGTAACGCACCTTTGGCGGCAACGCCCAAAACCGCGAAACTCCCGTTTGCTGGCGTTATCGTCGGCCGGGTTGCGGGTGGAGCTTCGGCGCTGGGACCCGTCACGACACGTGGGTTTGTTCCCCAACTGGACGGAAAGCAAAAGCACGAAAATCCCGGCCCCGTTATTTTTGGACTGTTGCGCAGGGCCGTCGGATCGCGCCTGTCTGGGCGATGGAAGAACACACCGTTTTTCGACCAAAAAACTGGTAAACCCGTAGTGACGCCAACTGTCATTTCAAAGACCGAACGCGCGACGCTTTACCAGTAATCAAACCGTTGCTGGGCGTCCAACCAGGTTTGCAGCGCCTCATTGACGATGTCGGGCGTTTCGAGGGTCAGCAAGTGACCGGCCTTTTCAATAACCAGCAGTTCCGCTCCGGGAATGAGCTCTGCCATGAAAGAATGTCGTTTAACCGGTGTCAGAGTGTCATGCGCACCGCACAGAACCAACGTGGGCACCTTGATGCGGCGCAATGCGGCCTGTTGATCCGGGCGGCGTTGCAGGGCACGCATCTGACGCACGAAGGTTTCAACACCCAAATCCTGTGCCATTGCCAACAAGCCGTTCAGGATGGGAATACGCTGCGGGCCCGGTGCCAGCGTGTTGGACCCCACAAGTTTCCGCATGACCTCCTCCAACCGGCCACCCTGCGCGCCAATGATCAGGTCTTCGCGACCGGCAGCCATTTGAGGCGTGTCCGCCTGCGCATCAGTTGCCATCAGGCACAGGCGTGACACACGTTCCGGGGCCCGGCGGATCAGCTCTAACGCCACCACACCACCCATGCTTAAACCAGCCAGTGCAAACCGATGTGGAAGTTGGTCCAATAGACCCGAGGCTATCTCTTCGATACGCTCACCTGCTGAGATTGGCGCAACGGTTACGGGTCGCGTCTGCGAAAACACCTCGATCTGAGGGCGATACAGTCGGGCATCGCACATCAGTCCAGGTAGCAGTACCAGCGGCTCGATCACACGGGGCCTCCATATGCTCGGTATTCCGAGCCCTTGGGTTTGTAGTCAGGTTGAGAGTTTATCACATTCCAACAAGCGGAACGTCACGGATAGGCGATTGCCCGAAAAGCTGGAAAGTCAGCATAGCGGGACCGCCGTGAAGCCGCACTTTCCTCGGGCTCAGCGCCCGGTTTCAGAAGGCATCCGCGTGGCGCAATGTAGCTGTCAATCCGGCGCTGCGGTTTAGGGCGCCACACCAGATTAAAAGCGCAAAGTTTCGGAAAAAACCAGATCTCGGAATAATCCAGGTGATCATGCATCCACCATGCCAGATCGCGCCAATCCCTGCCCTGCGCATGCTGATCCGCAAACCACGGAATTACAACAGACGCCCCGGCAATCCGCGCATCCCCGTCCCCACGATCCCAGATGTGGCATTCCAACGGGTGATCATTCCGGGCGCAGTTCAGTTTGTTTTCATTGCCAAACCTGTTTAGCGACGGTGAGCGATAGCCCGAGCGCACGGCGATCCTGCCAAAGGTCTCTTCCAGAGGGTCCAGCAGAGTTTCACAGAACGCACGTCCTGTCTCGATAGCCAGTTCCGGGTTGTCTGGAATGTTCTGTTTCTGGTGAAAGTTCCCGATCTCGGAATAGAGGAAATCGCGCATGAAGAAATACCGGGACAGACGAACGCGCCCCAACGTCTCAAGGCTCCACATACTGCCCGGCTTTCGCATCGTCCCACGACCCGAGGCCGCCATCATTCCACCCCCAGCCCTTTTAGCCAATCCAGAATACCGTCCACAGCCGCGTCGGTCTGCCCTGGAGACATCAGGCGGCCAGCTATGACATGAGATGACGGATCATCCTCGGGGCCCATTGTCACCAGTTTGACGGATGTTGGCGCACCCCACACTTTGGCGACCTCGTGGGTTCGGTCAGGGCGCACCACCTGATCGTTGTCCGAGAACCAGAACAGCACGGGCACCAGGGCATTCGAGAAATCCAGCGCATAGACTTTCTCAACCAGAACGGACATCGGCACGACCGACTCCCACGGATAGACAGTAGACCAATACTTGTTCTTTTCCGGGTCTGGCCCCGATACATCGCGTTCGTCCCCCATCAGGACCGGTAACCAATCCCTTGCCCATGGCAAAGTGGGGATCCATGCCGCGGCCGTATTGACCCCGAAGTTCGGAGAGACAAAGACCATGCCGACAACGTCTTCGCTGAGGCTGGTATCCAAAGCAGCGGCGGCTGCAAGCGTCGCACCGGTCGACGTTGAGATCACAATCACCTTGTCCCCAACAGCACGTGCGGCTGCCAATCCCTCGGCAGTGTCCAGCATCCAGCCCGAGGCAGTGCCTTCTGCCATGGCTGATCCGGTTCGCCCATGACCTTGCAAACGCGTGTACACCAGATTGACCCCCAGCGCGTCTGCCACAAGGTCCGGAACTGGCCGGATTTCCTCGGAACTTGCAGAAAAGCCATGGATGTAAAGAACGGAATACGGGGTGCGCCGCTCGTTATAACCATCCTGCCAGATCACTCGTTTTTCGACACCCGGAACGATATCGTCAAACGCGGCTTCGGTGCTTTCGAAATAAACCTGTACGCCCTCACCAAACTTTCGAGGATCAAAGTTGGGGCTCAGGTTCACCTCTTCGCGCGGGCCAAACCAGTAGATAAGGCCACCAACGGCAATCAACGCAAGGAACAAGCGCCCCAGAAGCCTTCCAAAACGCCGCATCACGCGTCTCCCAACACATCCAGAACCGCCGCCTCGATCATGCCAAGACATGCATCGTCCGAGAACCTGTGATCGGCATCCTTGACCAAAAGAAGCTGCATGTCCGGCCCTGTTGCGTGGTCCAGCAACCGAACGGCCGTTTCAGTCGAAACGGCTGTATCCGCTGTTCCCTGTAGGAAACGAACCTTGAACGGCAGGTTCAACGTGTCGCGCAGTACAAGGCGCTGCCGCCCATCTTCGATCATCCGTTTGGTAACGATGTAAGGTTCCATGTAATCGGACGGCAACTCGACATGCCCGTCAGTTTCCAGGGCGGCTTTCTGGTTATCGGTGAATGAAGCCCAATAGCCATCTTCCGTGAAATCCGGCGCGGCGGCGATCGTGACCATACCTGCTATCCGGTCCGGCATGGCCTTGGCCAGCAAAAGCGCCTGCCACCCCCCCATGGACGAGCCGACAACGATCAGCGGCCCCTTGGTCAAGGCATCGACCGCAGCAACAGTGTCCTCATGCCAATCCCCAATGCACCCATCCGTGAACGCGCCAGAGCTTTCGCCATGGCCGGAATAATCAAACCGCAAAAAGGCCCGCCCCCGCGCCTGCGCCCAAGCTTCCAGATGGACTGCCTTGGTGCCTTCCATATCCGACATGAGCCCACCCAGAAAAACGATGGTCGGCCCTGCCCCTTCGGTCTTGTGATAAGCCAGTCGCCGCCCCTGCGGCGTCTCCAGAAAATTCGTCGCTGCCATGAAACCTTCTTTCCTTTTTACTGCATCATGCACGCCCCACCCCCGAGTGCAATTCCGCCCACTTCATCTTTTTTCAAATACTCTGGGGAGCGCGAGGGGCTGGCCCCTCGCCCCTACACTTGACACAGGCATATCCACCTGCCACATCAGCCAGACGCAAATAACCCGCAACCGGGCGTTCAGTGGGCGCCAAACCGACGAGGAGAGCCGACATGGCCCTGGATTCAAAATCCGTCTCTCTCACTTTCCCAGATGGCAATGCACGTTCCTATGACGCAGGGGTTACGCCTGCGCAGGTGGCTGCCGATATTTCAAGTTCGCTGGCCAAAAAGGCCATCTCGGCCACCGTTGACGGCAAACACTGGGACCTGCAATGGCCGATCGAAGCCGATGCGCAAATTGCCATCCACACCATGAAGGATGACACGCAGGCCAACGAACTGATCCGCCACGATCTGGCCCACATCATGGCCCGCGCTGTGCAGGAGATCTGGCCTGCGACCAAGGTCACCATCGGCCCCGTTATCGAAAACGGCTGGTATTATGACTTCGACCGGGAAGAACCGTTCACGCCCGAAGATCTTGGCCTCATCGAGAAAAAGATGAAAGAGATCATTAACAAGCGCGACCCAGTCACCACCGAGGTTTGGGACCGCGAGCGGGCCATCGAGTTCTACAAGGCCAACAATGAGCCCTATAAGGTTGAGCTGATCGAAGCCATTCCCGGGGATGAGCCGTTGCGCATGTACTGGCACGGCCACTGGCAGGATTTGTGCCGCGGTCCGCATCTGCAACATACCGGTCAGGTTCCCGGTGATGCGTTCAAGCTGATGTCCATCGCCGGTGCCTATTGGCGCGGCGACAGCAACCGCGCGATGCTGCAACGCATCTACGGCGTGGCCTTCACCGGCAAGGAAAAGCTGAAAGACCACCTGCATATGCTGGAAGAGGCCGCAAAGCGCGACCACCGCAAACTGGGCCGCGAGATGGACCTGTTTCACATGCAGGAAGAAGCCCCCGGTCAGATCTTCTGGCACCCCAATGGCTGGTCCATCTACACCCAGTTGCAGGACTACATGCGCCGTCAGCAGCGCAAGGGTGGGTATGTTGAGGTAAACACGCCGCAAGTCGTTGACCGCAAACTGTGGGAAGCATCGGGCCATTGGGACAAGTATCAGGAAAACATGTTCATCGTCGAAGTGGACGAAGAACATGCGCGCGAAAAGGCGATCAACGCCCTGAAGCCGATGAACTGCCCCTGCCATGTGCAGATTTTCAATCAGGGCCTGAAATCCTATCGCGACCTGCCGCTGCGCATGGCCGAATTCGGATCGTGCAACCGCTATGAGCCGTCGGGCGCATTGCACGGCATTATGCGTGTGCGTGGTTTTACACAGGATGATGGCCACATTTTCTGCACCGAGGATCAGATTGAATCCGAGACTGCCGAGTTCATTCGCTTCCTGTCCGAGATCTACAAAGACCTCGGGTTCGAGAACTTTTCGGTCAAATTTTCGGATAGGCCCGAGAAGCGCTCTGGATCGGACGAAGTGTGGGACAAAGCCGAAGCTGCTTTGCTCAGCGCGACCCGTGCGGCTGGGATCGAACCGGAGCTAAACCCCGGTGAAGGTGCATTTTATGGTCCGAAGCTTGAATTTGTTCTGACCGACGCAATCGGCCGGGATTGGCAATGCGGAACGCATCAGGTGGACTTTGTTCTGCCCGAACGGCTGGACGCCACCTATATCGGCGCCGACGGGGCCAAGCACCGCCCGGTCATGCTGCACCGCGCAACACTTGGTTCGTTCGAACGCTTCATCGGTATCTTGATCGAGGAACACGCAGGCAAATTGCCGTTCTGGCTGGCCCCGCGTCAGGTCGTCGTCGCGTCCATCACGTCCGACGCGGACGACTATGTCACCGAAGTGGTCGAAACCCTGCGTGCTGCGGGTGTGCGGGCCGAGGCCGACATCCGTAATGAAAAGATCAACTACAAGGTCCGCGAGCATTCGGTCGGCAAAGTACCTGTAATTCTGGCCGTCGGTCACCGCGAAGTTGACGAACGCACCGTAAGCGTGCGGCGACTGGGTGAAAAACAGACCCAGGTACAACCGCTTGATGTTGTAACAAAAGAGCTGGCACACGCCGCCACCCCGCCAGATCTGCTGTAACAAACAGCACCATTTCCAAAAAAATCCGACCCCTACTAAGGGGTCGGATTGTAACATTTCACCCTTTCTTCATCAAAAACAGTGTATTACGCTGCAAGGGGGCAGGCCGCCCCATGACGCGCTTGTGAGACACGGGCTCGTGAATTCAACTCTGCCCACCAAGCCACTACCTTTGTCATTGTCACAAGCAGACATACCCAGTCATCAAGAGGATTACCGAGATGTCGAACACAGCTAAGTCCCTGGTTATCGCAACCGCAGTCGCAGCCGCCGTATCGGGTGTCGCAACCACAGCAAGCGCACAGGCAAAAGAAAAGTGCTATGGCGTATCGCTGGCCGGTCAGAACGACTGTGCCGCAGGCCCCGGCACCACCTGCGCGGGCACCTCGACCGTTGATTATCAGGGCAACGCATGGACCCTGGTTGATGCAGGCACCTGCGCCGACATCGAATTGCCTGCGGAAGCAAACGGCACACCGCGCAAAGGTTCGCTGGAAGCGCTTGACCGCGACCTGCCGGCATAAGACTGGCCTGACGATTTCGAGGGGCGGGCACCTTCGCCCGCCCTTTCCCTTTCGTGATCAAGGAACTGGCCCCATGTTGGATGACACCCACCGGTCAAACCGCTTGCCCGCAGCGCCGGGCGTTGGTTACAAGCCGCAACACTTCGCTCAGATACTTGAACACGCACAGCCCGTCGCATGGTTGGAAATCCATGCCGAGAATTATATGGGCGACGGCGGGCGACCCTTGGCGCAACTGCGCCACCTTTCCGAAAAGTTCCCAATCTCGGTCCATGGCGTTGGCCTGTCCATTGGTGGTGAAGGCGCGCTGGACTCCGATCATTTGGCCCGGTTGAAACATCTGGTCGGTTGGCTGAACCCTGCAAGCTTTTCCGAACATTTGGCCTGGTCTACCCATGACAGCCATTTCTACAACGATCTGCTGCCCCTGCCCTATACCGACGAAACTCTTGCGCGGGTTTGTGAACATATCGATCAGGTGCAGGACACCGTCGGGCGTCAGATGCTGCTGGAAAACCCGTCCAGCTATCTGGCCTTCGAGGAAAGCACCTGGTCCGAACCTGATTTCCTGAGGGAGATTGCCAAGCGCACCGGTTGCGGCTTGTTGCTGGACGTAAACAATGTCTTTGTCTCGGCGACCAATCTGGATTTCTCACCACAAGGCTATATTGACGCCTATCCGATTGAAAAGGTGTCGGAAATCCACCTTGGCGGCCATGATGAGGATGAAGACGATCACGGTCATCCGCTGCTGATCGACAGTCACGGACGTGAAGTGGTCGATCCGGTGTGGGCCCTGCTGGATTATGTGCTGGAGCGTTCGGGGCCAAAACCCGTTCTGATCGAATGGGACACTGATGTGCCTGATTGGCCCGTTCTGCGGGATGAGGCCATTCGCGCGCAAACCGCATTGGACCGGATACCGGTATGAGCGTTTCTCAATCTGAATTCCGCGCGGCCATGATGGATGCGTCAGCGCCCGTTCCCGGTGGATTGCTGGACGGCGGTGCGCGACCGGCCGGTCGCAGATTCAGCGTTTACCGCAACAACGTTGCGGTGTCGCTGACCGAAGCGATGCATCAGGCGTTTCCTGTGATTGCCAAATTGCTAGGGGCGCAGAACATGGATGGGTTGGCCGGGATTTTCCTGCGTCAGCACCCGCCCTCCTCTCCGCTGATGATGTTTTATGGCGAGGCGTTTCCTGATTTTCTGGCAGGAATGCCCCAACTTGCCCATCTTGGATACCTGCCGGACGTGGCCCGGTTGGAGATTGCCTTGCGCAAGTCCTACCACGCCGCCGACAGCGAACCTGCACCGGCAGATGTTCTAGCCGTCGAACCCGAACAGGTCATGCAGGCCCGGTTGCAGTTTGCACCGGCCATGCAGGTGATCCGCTCGGATTGGCCAATTTTCGCGATCTGGCGATTTAACAGCGAAGAGAACGCACCGAAACCGAATGCCGGTGCAGAGGACGTGTTGATCACACGCGCCGAGTTCGATCCCACACCCAATCCACTTCCGGCGGGTGGTGCAGACTGGATCGCCTGTATGCAGAACGGCGACACAATCGGTGACGCATATGAAAAAACGACTGCCAAACTGCCTGAATTTGATCTTGGAACCACTCTGGCACTGCTGTTGCAGGGCGGTGCAATAACCTCTGTGACTATCGAAAGGCCCGAGACATGACTGCTTTGATCTCAACCTACAATAACACCATGGGAAAACTGGACCTTGCCTCTGGCTGGTTGACCCCTACGCTGGCACGGCTGGTCTTTGTTGCGGTTCTTCTGGTCTATTACTGGAACTCGGCCATGCTGAAGATCGACGGGTCAATCTTTTCGCCTTCGGCAGGTGCCTTTGGTCAGATATTCCCCAAAGCGGCCGAGGCTGTTCTGTATGACGTGTCCCAGATGACGTTCTTCCAACGCATCGTCATCTTCATGGGAACGGTTGCCGAATTTGTGCTACCGGCACTTCTTCTGGTTGGGCTGTTCTCGCGTCTGGCGGCTTTGGGCATGATCGGTTTTATCTGGGTGCAGACCCTTGTCGACGTCACCGGCCATGGCGTGAAACTGGGCAGCCTGTTCGACGCCGCGCCGTCCCTGATGGATCAGCGCACAATGTGGACCTTCCTGATGCTGGTGATCGTCATCAACGGCGCAGGGCCGATCTCGCTCGACCGGATACTGCGCCTTAAGTAACTTAGAAATGCGCCTTGGGCTGGTCCGGTTTTCCCGCGGCCAGCCCAAGTATCCCGGCGATCCCGGCAAACGTGATCGGGAACATGGTGAAAACACCAAAGCCGAACGCGTAGTACATCGCAGCCGCTGACACCAGCAACAAAACCCCGGCAATCAACGCGCGCGCTGGCGCCATGGCCCCACCCGCGATTGCAAGCAAGGGCGCGATAATCGAAATGGCTTGCACCATATCGGGATTGTCGACCTGGCTTAGAACTCCGTCAATCTCGCCGACATGGTCAACCACGACCACCTTCGCATAGCCGAAGAACCCGACGATCATACCGATCAACCCGGCGATTACACCCAATAGCATTGCGGCATTACGCATTGAAAATCCTCATTGTTGCTTTCACGCAGATAAGCGCCCGTTCAGGAAATGCCAAGCTGTGCACGGGTTTCAGCTGTCCAACCCAACAACAGCCTGCCATCGACTTCGATCAATGGGCGTTTCATCAGGGTCGGGTGCTCTTTCAAAAGCTCCAAAGGGGCCTTGGCACGCTGGGTTTCGTCCAATCCGCGCCATGTTGTCGATCTGGTATTAAGCAAGTCATTGCCGAACTCGGCAAAGGCCCGGGACAGCACAGAATCCGGAACGCCATTGCTGCGCACATCAGAAAATTTGACGTCTGGCAGCGATTTCAATGCCTTGCGACAGGTGTCACAATTTTTCAACCCATAAAGCTGCATGTCTTTGACGCTCCTGCCCATGCTTTGATTTTAAGCAATCTTGCCCGCTTCTTGCGGTTATTCTTGATTTTTTACTTCACCGTGCAATGTTGAAAAAGGCGAAACACACGAATTGGACTGTTCAGCCAGTGCCAAAACATCTTTTTCGTGGTGACGCTGACCACAGCCCCCACCAATTTGTGGGACAATGCGTAAGTAGAAGGAGACACGGGACATGCCAACCGGCACCGTGAAATGGTTCAATACCACCAAAGGCTATGGATTTATTGCCCCTGACGAAGGGGGCAAAGATGTGTTTGTACATATCTCGGCCGTAGAACGGTCCGGCCTCACCGGACTCGCAGACAACCAAAAAGTTTCGTACGAGTTGCAGGACGGACGCGACGGCCGCCAAATGGCAGCTGATTTGAAACCACTGTAACAATATCCCGCTAAACACGCGGTAGATCAATAAGGATGACGGCCAATTTCCGGCCGTTATCCATCCCCCACCGGTGTCGTTCCATTACCCTCGCGCGGGCTTGGCGTCGGCGTGGGTGTTCCAGTTTTCGCCCATGGCAACGATGCAGGATGTGCCTGTCGCGTAGGTGACAACAATGGTCCAGTCCCCGTGCTGACTTGCCCAGACTTCCATAATCTGTTCCGGCCCGCGAACACCCGATGCGACGCGCCGCGCACCGAACTGCCTTTCCAGTTTCTGGTGCAACCGGGGTGTCGGTTCGCACAAAACCTCAGCTATGGGAGACTTGGCCTGCGCAGGCAAGGCGAGACCAAGAAACAGACATAACAGAGCAAGATCCAAAACGCGCGCCATGGAACAAGTGTAACAATTCCATGACGACACGTATAGACAAAAGCTATGCAGCTTGTCGGTTCTATTTACGAATGATCGCCTCGAACTCACGCCATTCGCGCGCCGTCATCCCGGAGTTTTCTTGCGTGACCGCCTCTCCTGCCAGCATTCGTTGCAGGCTTTCGACCATCTGGGCAGACAGGTTCACCGCACCCAGCCGGTAATCCTCAAACGCCTTATACGCAAACGGCACCCAATCAGCGACGATCTTGCACATCGCTTCGGCATAAACGCGGATTTCATACTGAGCATGCGGGTCGGCCCGCAGGCGCAGGAAGTGGAACAGATTGTGCAGGTCCACCTTCCAATACCACTGCGTATAAACGTTTGCGGGTAGGTTCATGCGGGCCAGTTCACGTGCAAGCCCCTGTTGCCCGTCCTGGCTGATCATGGATTCGTAATTGTCGTAGCAGCGTGTGCTGTCCGCCTTGAGGGTTTCCAATACGCGCGCGGCCTCTTCGCCTTCCAACGCTGCCCCGCGGCCCTGATTGTTCACTTCGGACTGTGCCGCCACATGTTCAGGGGCGGGAATATAAAACTCGCGATCCAGAATTGAATACCGTGCCGAGTATTCATTCACATTGGCGGTTCGGTGCCGGATCCACTGCCGCGCCACGAACACAGGCAATTTCACATGCAATTTGACTTCGCACATTTCGAATGGCGTCGAATGCCAGTGCCGCATCAGATACCGGATCAACCCCTCGTCATTCTGAACGGATTTGGTGCCTTTGCCGTATGAAACGCGCGCAGCCTGACAGATGGCGGCATCGTCCCCCATATAGTCGATCACGCGGACAAAGCCATGATCCAGAACCTGATGCGCCGTGTACAGGTGGTCTTCCATTCCCGCCGAGACAACTCGACGCGTGGGATGCGATTGCGCGCGTTGCGCGTCAATCTCGGCCTGTTGATCAGGGGACAGCGGCATCGAATCTTCCTTTCTGGCAATGAGTCGCCCCCTACTATATATCGCCAATTTCGACACAGGAACCGCGATATATGCCGCAGCGGGCGCAAAAAACAAATTGCTGCCGAAGGCTCTATCGACACATCGAGGCGGAGCGCTAAGCTCTTGGCAATGTGAGTCGAAAAAGGATGGCCGAAATGGCGCTGAAATATCTTCACACCATGGTCCGCGTGAAGGATCTGGAAAAATCCATGGCGTTTTACGAGCTTCTGGGTCTGAAAGAAACACGCCGGTATGACAGTGAAGCCGGGCGATTTTCTCTGATCTTCATGGCCCCTCCGGGACAAGAAGACGCGCCGATCGAGTTGACGTACAATTGGGACGGCGATGATGAGTTGCCCGCCGACAGCCGTCACTTCGGCCATCTGGCCTACGGTGTCGACAATATCTACGAGGTTTGCCAGCATCTTCAGAACAATGGCGTTACGATCAATCGCCCGCCAAGGGATGGTCGCATGGCTTTTGTTCGATCTCCCGACAACATCTCGGTTGAGCTTTTGCAGAATGGAGAAGCACTGGAACCAGCCGAACCCTGGGCTAGCATGGAGAGCAGTGGTCACTGGTGATCCGTTGGCTGATAGCGTTTGGGCTGGTCGTTCAGGCCAGCCCTGTTAAGGCCGAGCAATGCCGCTTGGCGCTGGCCTTGGCGATGGATATTTCCGTTTCAGTCGATGAGGTCGAAGATGTGTTACAGCGGCAGGGGTTAGCCGCCGCATTGATTGCGCCCGAAGTGCAAGAGGCCTTCTTTTCTTCACCGATGCCGGTTGCTCTGGCGGTATATGAGTGGAGTGGCCGCTCAACCCAAAATGTCGTCCTGGACTGGACAATGATCGATGATGTTGGTGATCTGCTGTTCGCATCCAGCCAGGTCAGTCAATCCGTCAGATCTGACAGCGGATCAGCAACAGCTATGGGCTATGCCTTGGCATATGGTGCAAGCCTTATGAGGCAAGCTCCACAATGCCTGTTTCAAACCATTGACCTGTCCGGTGACGGCACGAACAACGACGGCTATGGGCCTCAGATCGCCTATCGGCACTTTCCCTTTCAAAACACTGTCGTGAATGGGCTTGTGATCAACGCGGCGGATTTCGAGGGAGAGCTGTTCCTGATCCCTTTCTTCGAAAATAACGTCCTGCACGGGCCCGGCGCCTTTTTGGAAATTGCCACCGGGTTTGAAGATTTCGAGCGCGCCATGCGAAAGAAACTGAAACGAGAACTGAGCGGTCTGCAAATCGGAGCATTGCGGATTGAAGGCCCATGATACGTCGCGTGATCGTCTTTCTGGCTTGCCTGATTTCAGGACCTGCCCTTGGCGAGTGCCGCCAGGCCCTTGCGCTAGGGCTGGATGTGTCGGGTTCGGTCGACAGCCGGGAGTACAGGCTGCAACTGGACGGGCTGGCGTCGGCCCTGAGCCGCCCCGAAGTCAGCCAGCTGATGTTGTCGGACGGTGCAACCTCCTTGCGTCTGGCGATCTACGAATGGAGCGAGCGGGGACATGAACGGATGCTGCTGGAGTGGACAGAAGTACGGTCCCCCGCCGACCTGATCGCAATCAGTGATCGTTTGATTCGAAACTCGCGTAGCACAGCGCCGCAGGGAACGGCGCTAGGGTCGGCCATGTTATTTGGCTCTTCCCTGCTTGATCAGCAAAGGGGGTGCTGGCGCCGTACGCTGGATCTGTCCGGTGATGGCAAACATAACCTCGGACCGCATCCACGTGATGTGAAAGCCAGTTTGCGACATGACGGGATCACAATTAACGGGCTGGTGATCGGCGCCGACGATCCGAAAGAAGGTGATCGGAGATATGTTCAGGTCGGTGAACTTTCAGCTTACTATTCAGCCTGGGTCATTTTGGGGCCAAACGCGTTCGTAGAAGTGGCGCTGGGCTTCGAGGCGTATGAAGAGGCCATGACCCGCAAACTTCTTCGCGAGTTGGACAGCCTTGTCCTGTCTGACGCCCGCCACTGATCAATAAATATACCGTATCTGATCCGTCCAATACCGTTCGACGCGACGCAGCGAACTGGTGATATCCTCGATGCCTTCAAGCCCAAGCACCCCCCTGCCTTGCAGACCTTCTGCGTGACGCGCAAACAGCTTGGACACGATATTGCGGATTTCCCTGCCTTGCGGCGTCAGGCGCACGCGAACCGAACGGCGGTCAATCTCGCATCTTTGGTGGTGCATGTAGCCCATCTCAACCAGTTTCTTGAGGTTATAGCTGACATTGCTGCCTTGATAGTATCCACGGCTTTTCAGTTCGCCTGCCGTGACTTCGTGATCACCGATATTGAACAGCAACAACGCCTGAACCGCATTGATTTCCAAAACGCCGACGCGCTCAAACTCATCCTTGATGACATCCAGCAACAACCGGTGCAGACGCTCCACCAGGGCCAACGCCTCAAGATAGCTGGCTATGAAGCCCTTGGTCTCTGGTGTGGAGACCTGCATTTCCATACTCATCCGACCCTCCGATTCAGTCGCGCTGTTTGACACACGATGAACCGAAATTCCGAAAAATCGGTTAAACAGAACTTTGCCTTATTTCTGAAAGGTTTGCGCTATGTCTGCAATCAGGTTGGCAAATCGCGCCGGAGGCTGCACCTGCCCTGTGACCCATTGATAAAGGTCCTGGTCATTTTCATGCAACAGCGCGTCATAGACATCCAGCCCGGCGGTATCCATGTCGGCCAGATTGCGACCGGCATAGGCTGACAGGATAATGTCCATCTCTTTGATGCCGCGTCGCATCGACCGCATTTGCATGCGTTTGATGCGCACATCCCGGGGTTCGCTCAATTCTTCTGCTCCAGCATCTGACGCATTTTCTTTTCCAGACGCGCTGCGCGTTCGGAACATGTGCGCATTTCCGCACGAATGGCGCGCAGTTCGGCCACGGCCGAGGACAGTTCCATGCCGCCTTCGCCTTCATCCACGGGCGCATCCATGCCTTCGCCCTCGCCGGTCAACAACCACATGATCGAGACATTGACCATGCCCGCCATCATTGACAGCCTGTTGGCCCGGGGCTCGGACAAATCATTTTCCCAATCCGAAATTGTTGCCTTTTTGACCCCAAGGCGCCGCGCCAGTTGCGCTTGCGTCATTCCCGCGGCTTCTCGTGCGCCGGCCAGGCGGTCTCCGAATGTAGCAGATTCCGGACCGTACCAGTCGTTTTCGTCATTCATTCGGGTCTCCAATTCACTTTATCTATACGGCTTGATCGTCACTCGGGCGCACCCTATGACAGTCAGGCTAAACATACAAACCGAGGCCGAGCATGAGTTTTCTGTCTGCGACACTGTCACGCGTCAAACCTTCACCCACCATCGCCATGACAGCCAAGGCAGCCGAGCTGAAGGCCGCCGGACGTGATGTCATCGGGCTAAGCGCCGGTGAGCCGGATTTCGACACGCCCCAGAACATCAAGGACGCCGCAGTTGCGGCCATCGCAGCAGGCAAAACCAAATACACCGCACCGGACGGTATCCCAGAGTTGAAGCAAGCGGCGTGTGCCAAGATGAAACGTGATCACGGGCTGGACTATTCTCCAGCCCAGATTTCGGTCGGGACCGGCGGCAAGCAAACGCTCTACAATGCCTTGATGGCGACGATGAACGAAGGCGACGAGGTGATCATCCCTGCACCGTACTGGGTCAGTTACCCCGATATGGTGCTTTTGGCCGGGGGCACCCCTGTTGTGGTCGAGACGACGCTGGAAAACAGTTTCAAGCTGACCCCAGAACAACTGGAAGCCGCCATCACGCCCAAGACGAAGTGGTTCATCTTTAACTCGCCTTCGAACCCGACGGGCGCTGGGTACAGTTGGGATGAACTGAAGGCGCTGACCGATGTTCTGATGCGTCATCCGCATGTCTGGATCATGTCGGACGACATGTACGAACATCTGGCTTATGACGGGTTTGAATTTTGTACCCCGGCCGAAGTTGAACCCGGTCTATTTGACCGGACGCTCACCTGCAACGGGGTTTCAAAAGCCTATGCCATGACCGGCTGGCGCATCGGGTATGCCGCCGGCCCGGTCGAGATCATTGCGGCCATGCGCAAGATCCAGTCGCAATCAACTTCGAACCCCTGTTCGGTAAGTCAATGGGCTGCTGTCGAGGCCCTGAACGGAACTCAGGATTTTCTGGCCCCGAATAACGAGACATTCAGACGCCGACGCGATCTGGTGGTTCGGATGCTGAACGAGATGGATGGCGTTACCTGCCCCACACCTGAAGGGGCCTTCTATGTCTATCCGTCTATCGCCGGACTGATCGGGAAAACGACGCCCGCTGGGACGGTCCTTGTAGACGACGAAGCCTTTGCAACCGCACTGCTGGAAGAGGCCGACGTTGCCGTTGTATTTGGTGCCGCCTTTGGCCTGTCGCCGAATTTCCGCGTCAGCTATGCTACGTCTGACGCGGCACTGACCGAAGCTTGCGGCCGCATCCAGCGCTTTTGTGCTTCCCTGAGGTGACCATGACCGCCGAACTACCCGAGTATTACTTTCGCATACGTGAAAACGGTGCTGCGGTGTTTCGGATCGATACCGAAAACCGTCAGCGCCGGATCGAGATGGACCAGATTGCCGTCGTCAATATCCGCAATGGCGAGGTCAAGCCGCACGGGCAGCGGACGCTGTCTGACCGGGATCAGGCCGAAATTACCCAATGGATGGAAGAGCGCCGGGCCCTGCTGGCCCAGCGTGACATCGACGATATTCATCGCGCAGTCGACTATCTGAACCTAACCACGCAATGGGCGCAGTCCAAGGCAAGCGACACGCAGCTGGCGGAAGTGACAGACAGGTTACTGATGGCCATGCACGACCTGCGTACGGTACTGGTGCGAAAAAAGGCAGATCGGCTGGACAAAGACTAAGCGGGCTCGGCCGATGCCTGTATCTGCTGTACCGAATGCATCCAGAACCGGGTCATGAGAAGCACGGCCGCGAAGGCGAGACCAAGCACCAGCCCCAGCCAGACGCCGATGCCGTCCATATGACGGACAAAGCCGAAATAATACGACGCAGGAATCCCCACGACCCAATAGCTGAGCGCCGCCATGAGCATTGGGATCTTGGCATCCTGCAGCCCGCGCAGCAGGCCCAGCGCAATCACCTGCGCGCCGTCGACAAGCTGAAACAACGCCGCCATGGCAAGCAATCCGGTTCCAATGGTCAGGATTTGCCCCCGCTGCGGATCATCTGCTTCCATGAACAGAGAAATCAAAGGCTCGGCGCAGGTCAGAAACAGGATGATGGTTGCCACTGACATGACCAGCGACATGCCAGTCACAGAGATTGCGCCCTTTTCCAAATGCGCCCTGTCCCGACGACCCAGCGCATTGCCAGCCCGTATGGTCGCCGCATTTGATAACCCCAGGTGAACCATGAAGGTGGCCGAAGCCAGGTTCAGGGCGATCCCATGCGCAGCCAGCGGGACCTGACCCAACCAGCCCATCATCACCGCAGAAGTCGCGAACAGTGAAACTTCGGCCAGTGTGGTCAACCCGATGGGTACGCCCAGCTTCCATACGCTGGCAAACATCTCCCAATCCGGTCGCCAGAACCGTTGAAATAGGCTGTGCTCCGGCAACGTTCGGACCACATAGATAACGACCGCGATCAGCGAAACAACTTGTGTCGTGATCGAGGCAACTGCCGCCCCTGTCACGCCCAGTTCGGGAGCGCCCCAGTTTCCGAAGATCAGCGCATAATTGGTCAGCCCGTTCACAGCCGCCGCCGCAATCGTGATCCATAAAACGATCTGTGTTCGCTCCAATGCCGCCAGATAGCTTTTCAACACCATCACAATGAGAGCCGGAAACAATCCCCAACCGGCAACTCGCAGATATTCGGCTGCGGTTTCAGCAACTTGCGGTTCCTGCTTCATGGCGATCAGGATCGGATAGGACCACCACAGCAAGGGCATGACAACCACGGCATACAGCAACGACAACCACAGACCCATCCGGGTCGAGCGGCGAATGCTGGTTTCATCCCCTTCCGCCGCCGCTGTGGCAACCATGGGCATCACGGCCCAGCCAAACCCCGCACCAAACAAAAACAACACGAAATAAAAACTGTTGGCCAAGGTAACGGCCGCCAACGCCTCGACCCCGTACCAACCCAGCATGATGGTGTCGGTCAAACCGATTGCGTATTGCGCCAGATGACCGCCAACCAATGGCAGGCCAAGAACGGCAATAGCCCGAAAATGGGCCGGATATGTCATCACCTTTGTCATTGCTCCAGCCATATGCGCGGCTTTGGCGCGGGACAAGGGCGGATCGGCAATATTTCACATTGAGACTTTGATGCCCGGACGTTTCCTGTGGCCGGGCATCTTTGCAATCAGCGGGCATCGGGGTGCAGAGCCGTACCCAGAATATGCTCGGAGCGGTGAATAACGTGATGCGCCTGCCCTACGATCAGCGGATCAGGCTCGCCCACGATATCGTGATCCTTGCCAGGGTAATCCAGCGAGGACAGGAAGTGACGCATACAGTTCAGGCGCGCGCGTTTCTTGTCATTTGACTTGATGATCGTCCAGGGTGCGTCAGCCGTGTCAGTGTAAAAGAACATGGCTTCTTTCGCCTCGGTATAATCATCCCACTTGCTGAGGCTCGCCTTGTCGATGGGCGACAGTTTCCATTGCTTCAGGGGGTCGGTTTCACGGCTTTTGAAACGGCGTTGCTGCTCTTGCTGTGTAACCGAGAACCAGTATTTGTATAGCTGAATGCCCGAGCGCACCAGCATCCGTTCCAACTCGGGCGTTTGCCGCATGAACTCAAGATATTCGTTGGGTGTGCAGAACCCCATAACCCGTTCCACACCCGCACGGTTGTACCAGGACCGGTCATAGAACACCATTTCGCCTACGGTCGGCATCTCCTGAATGTAGCGCTGGTAGTACCACTGGCCTTTCTCTTCCCAGGTGGGTTTGTTCAATGCAACGACACGGGCCTGACGCGGGTTCAGGTGCTCCATGAACCGCTTGATCGTACCCCCTTTGCCGGCCGCATCGCGCCCTTCGAACAACAACACAAACCGCTGCCCCGTATCCTGCGCCCACAGCTGAACCTTTAATAATTCGGCCTGCAACCCGGCTTTCTGCGCCTCATACGTGCCTCGCGCCATCTTGCGCTCGTACGGATACTTTCCGCTTTCGAACGCCTGCCGGATTTTCTCGGGGCTGGGTGCTGATGGGTCCGCGCTGTCGGCAGGTGCCGGTTTGATCTGAGTAAGTTCCGCTTTGTTCGTGGCAATGGCGTCCATGCATTCTGTCCTTTTCTACTGTTCTGAAGGGTGGCTAGCAGAAAGCTCGGAAATGCGCTTTGATTGGTGTCAAATAGATGCCTCAAAAACCCATGAATTCCAGCGCGGATCACTTGCTCCAATGCAAACGTCTTTTTTCAAGCTGAACGGCCATTCTATTTACGTCAGGACATGGGGCGACAAAGCCGCGCCACCACTATTGATGCTGCATGGTTTCCCTGAATTCAGCGGCGCCTGGGCTGATCTTGCGCCTCATCTGGCAGAACGCTTTTGTTGTATTGCTCCGGACCAACGCGGTTATGGACAAAGCTGGTGCCCCGAGGGGGTGCAGAACTATACCTTGTCGCAATTGGTCTCGGACATGGCCGTACTGATTGAAACCTGCGGCGCGCCTGTTGCGTTGCTTGGTCACGACTGGGGCGCATCGGTGGCTTATGGCGTAGCCATGTTCCGCCCGGAACTGGTTGATCGGCTTATCATTGCAAACGGCGTGCACCCGGTGCCGTTTCAACGCGCCATGGCCTCGGGTGGCGCACAATCCACAGCCTCGCAATATATCAATCTGCTGCGGACACCTGATGCCGAACAAAAACTGTCCGAAAACAACTTTGCGATGCTGGAACAGTTCTTTCGCCATGGTATGGGGCTGGATTGGTTGACCGAAGCTCGCATGGCCAACTACCGCACTGAATGGGCCCGACCCGGTCGGCTGCAGGCGATGCTGAACTGGTACCGAGCTTCTCCGCTCGTTGTAGCTAAACCCGGTGTCCCCTCGAAAGACCTACCTGACCTGCCGCTCGACCGGTTGCATGTCAAGTGTCCACACCTGTTGCTTTGGGGGCCGGACGACAAAGCCCTTTTACCCGAAGCCACTGAGGGGTTGGAGGCGTTCGCCACCAACCTCACCCGTGTCATGATCCCTGGCACCGATCATTGGTTGCATCATCAAAACCCGCAGGCCGTGGCTCAGGCCATTTTGGAATGGACAGGCCAGACGTAATCAGGCCCCGCCCGTGCGCAACGGCAAGCCAAGCAGCCTTTGTCGCAGCGCCAACGATATCTTTAGCACCTTACCGATGCCCCCAGTCGTCAGGGTTGTCAGAATTGTTGGGCGACAAGCCCAATTCATCACCATCGGTTGAGCACCCAAGCCCCAGAACCGTCCGGTTTGCATATGAAAAGTAGGAGCAGACCTGATTGATCTCGAGGATTTCGCCATCATCCCACCCCGCGTTGCGCAGGGCGGTGATGTCCGCTTCGACCAGATCGCCCGGCGCTTCGGTCAACTTGCGGGCATAATCCATCGCAGCCGTTTGCGCCGCATCCAATGGCGCGGCCAAGGGATCGCGCGCCTCAATCGCTGCCCTGATCGTGTCGCCGCGCGTCGCGTCACCCAGCAAGCGCTGAAGACCTGCAAAGTGATGCTCGACGCAATAGCCGCACCGGTTCAGCGAGCTGACCCAAACCCCCAGCACTTCCAGAAACCATTTCGGTATCTTGTTGCCCGAATGATGCAGCACTGCCTT
Source organism: Ruegeria sp. BHSB056 (assembly GCF_059613305.1). Taxonomy (NCBI): domain Bacteria; kingdom Pseudomonadati; phylum Pseudomonadota; class Alphaproteobacteria; order Rhodobacterales; family Roseobacteraceae; genus Ruegeria; species Ruegeria sp. BHSB056. The sequence continues at coordinate 26,560 of NZ_JBXWSG010000023.1, forward strand.
GTACATGGCCATATGGCCTTCCATCGAATGCGGGCGAAGGCTGTGTGCCATCATGATGTTGTCTACGTTATTGTTCGGCCCGGTCACGCGTTCGTAGAGTTTCTTCAACTTTCCAGTCGCTTCTTCGAACGGAACGGTTCTGATCCAGCTCATTTATTCACCTCCGCTTTACCGGGATCAAAGGACGGGTTATCTGCACGGATTGCAAGCGGCTTGGCAGAAAATCCACAACACCTCGCGTCCCTCTTCCCCCGGACCACATCACCTGCCATAATGGCGGAAACCCAAAAACAAGAGCAGCACCCATGCCCGAAGATCTGTTGACGCCCAGCGCCACCTCTACCTATGACGCCTCCTCGATCGAGGTGCTCGAAGGGCTGGAACCGGTTCGCAAACGCCCCGGCATGTATATTGGCGGCACGGATGAGCGTGCGCTGCACCATATGTTGGCCGAGATCCTTGACAACTCGATGGACGAGGCCGTGGCAGGCTATGCCAACCGGATCGAGGTCGAGCTGCATTCCGACTACGCCCTGACCGTCCGTGACAACGGGCGCGGCATCCCGATCGACCCGCACCCGAAATTTCCGGGCAAGTCCGCGTTGGAGGTGATCCTGTGTACCCTGCACGCAGGTGGCAAGTTCTCGGGCAAGGCTTATCAGACCTCGGGTGGCTTGCACGGGGTTGGTGCGTCGGTGGTGAACGCGCTGTCTGATTCGATGGTCGTGCAGGTGGCGCGGGACAAGCAGCTATATGAACAACGTTTCTCGCGCGGTATCCCACTTGGCCCGGTCGAAAAGGTTGGCGCGGCCCCGAACCGGCGCGGCACAACGGTGACCTTCCACGCCGACCCGGACATCTTTGGCCATCACAAGTTCAAACCCGCGCGGCTGTTCAAGTCCATCCGCTCCAAGGCCTATCTGTTCTCGGGCGTCGAAATCCGCTGGAAAACCGCCATCGATGACGGCGAGACCCCGCTTGAGGCCTCGTTCCACTTTCCCGGTGGCCTGTCGGATTACCTGAAAGAGACGATGAACGGCTCGTCCACCTATGCCGAGCAACCCTTTGCGGGCACCGTCGATTTCAACGAGAAATTCGGCACCCCCGGCAAGGTCGAATGGGCGATCAACTGGACACCGTCGCGTGATGGGTTCATCCAATCCTACTGTAACACCGTTCCCACCCCCGAAGGCGGCACCCATGTGGCTGGATTCTGGGCCGCGATCCTCAAGGGGATCAAGGCCTATGGCGAGTTGATCAACAACAAGAAGGCCGCTCAGATCACCCGCGACGACCTGCTGACAGGTGGCTGCGCGCTGGTGTCGTGCTTTATCCGCGAACCGGAATTCGTAGGCCAGACCAAAGACCGTCTGGCTACGGTCGAGGCGCAGCGGCTGGTCGAAAACGCGGTCCGCGACCATTTCGACAACTGGCTGGCGGCTGATACGAAATCCGCGGGCGCGATCCTCGACTTCCTCATCCTGCGGGCTGAGGAACGCCTGCGCCGACGGGCCGAGAAGGAAACACAACGCAAGTCCGCCACTAAGAAACTTCGTCTCCCCGGCAAGCTGGTGGACTGTTCCAGTTCAACACGCGACGGCACAGAATTATTCATCGTCGAAGGCGATTCTGCGGGCGGTTCTGCCAAAATGGGTCGTGACCGCAAAACGCAGGCCCTGCTGCCCCTGCGCGGCAAGATCCTGAACGTGTTGGGCGCGGCCAGTTCGAAACTGGGCACCAATGCCGAGATCAACGATCTGACGCAGGCGCTGGGTGTCGGGCTTGGCACCAAGTTCAACGTTGACGACCTGCGCTATGACAAGGTCATCATCATGACAGACGCGGATGTGGACGGGGCGCATATCGCGTCCTTGCTGATGACGTTCTTCTTTACCCAGATGCGCCCAATGATTGACGCGGGCCACCTGTACCTGGCCTGCCCGCCCCTCTATCGCCTGACCCAGGGCGCCAAACGCGTCTATTGTCTGGACGAGGCCGAGCGCGACGAATGGCTGAAAAAAGGTCTGGGCGGCAAGGGCAAGATCGACGTGTCCCGCTTTAAGGGTCTGGGTGAAATGGACGCCAAGGACCTGAAAGAGACCACGATGGACCCCGCGTCCCGGAAATTGATCCGGGTCACCATCGACGAGGACGAACCCGGCGAGACCGGCGATCTGGTCGAGCGTCTGATGGGCAAGAAGCCCGAACTGCGGTTCCAGTACATTCAGGAGAACGCGCGGTTTGTGGAGGAGCTGGATGTTTGAGGGTTAAGAGTCTATCGGCGGTTCAGACCTCCTGAGCCAATCGGGCATTTCTCTCAACTTGTTTCTTTCCTCATACCTGCCTTGAAGAGAAAGCTGTTTAGACAGTTCGCGTTTACGTTCCATTTCCTGTTTTCCTTCATAAAGACAACGAAGAAACGTTCTCTCGTCGGAAAGCGGCGGTATTGGATGAGTAATCAACGTTGTATCAAAGTGGTTTAGCGCGATCCATTTGACGATTGTCGCGATGCTTTCTAAAGCCTTCTCGACCTTTGCTCTGCTGGCGGGTTCGAGTTGCGCGTTTCCTACACGGTATTCAAAATCCGAATGTGCAATCCGCTTGTCTGACCAGTTTCGAGCAAAGCTCGAAGACCTAAGGCTACTCGAAACAAGTTTGGTAAGTGTCTATTCACCATCGTCAAAGTACTTTGGCAAAGCACGTATGGAAACAGACTTTGCACTCATTCTTCTACCATGCGGTGGATCAGTTAGCTTTCTCAATCCAAGTAGAACTCTTTCAAAAACGATTGCCTCCAAGGTTTGAGAGGTTGAAACTGAAATTGACTGGAGCATATCAAAGGTTTCTTTATTGGTCCCCCATAGCGACCGGTACAACCTCCATTCAACACGCAACCTAAAGAAGTCCGTCTTTAAGTGCTCGAAGAGGTTCTCAGCTTCATTTACCATTTAGTTTCTTTCAGAAGTTTTTTCGCAGCTAGCATCCGCAGGGTGGATGTTCGCACCTATCAAATTGCCCGCATCGAGATGGGTGTAAACACCCATCCTACCCGATCAAAATCCTCGCGCCCGCCCATGGGGGCGCGGGTCGGGCGCGTGAATGATGCTCTGCATCAAGCATTGGATGTATAGGAAGACACACCACCACCATACGCGCCCTCAAAAAACCAAAATCTACTGCAATTCAAATCCCTTCGGTTTACTAATCAAACCAAGACCCGGCTTCCCTGTGACAAGCTGGCTTGGATTTAACGATTAAGGATTTGCAATGGCCCGCCTTTATGACAGTCGAAAACGTGTTCTCGTAACCGGTGGGGCCGGGTTTTTAGGCTCGCATCTGTGCGACCGGCTTCTGGATCAGGGGCATGAGGTTTTGTGCGTCGACAACCTGTTCACCGGCACCAAGCGCAATATCGACCATCTGCACAGCAACCCGCGGTTCGAGTTCATGCGCCACGACGTGACCTTCCCTCTGTTCGTGGAAGTGGACGAGATCTATAACCTCGCCTGCCCGGCCTCACCCGTGCATTATCAGCACGATCCGGTGCAGACGACCAAGACCAGCGTGCATGGCGCGATCAACATGCTGGGGCTGGCGAAGCGGCTGAAATGCAAGATTTTCCAGGCCTCAACGTCTGAGGTTTACGGCGACCCGACCATCCATCCGCAGACCGAAGACTATTGGGGCAACGTCAACCCGGTTGGGCCGCGGTCCTGTTATGACGAGGGCAAGCGCTGTGCCGAGACGTTGTTCTTCGACTATCACCGTCAGATGGGGCTTGAGATCAAGGTCGCCCGCATCTTCAACACTTACGGCCCCCGAATGCACCCCGCCGACGGGCGCGTTGTGTCGAACTTCATCATGCAGGCCCTGACCGGTGAGGCCATCACCATCTTTGGCGACGGCACGCAGACCCGGTCATTCTGTTACGTGGACGATCTGATCGAAGGGTTCATCCGCCTGATGGACACAGGCAAGGAGGTCACCGGCCCCGTTAATCTGGGCAATCCCAACGAATTCTCGATGAACGAGCTGGCCAGCGAGGTGCAGGCCCTTGTGGGAGCAGAAACCCCTGTCAGTTTCAAGGAATTGCCAGAAGATGACCCGAAGCAGCGCCAGCCCGATATCACGCTGGCGCGGACCTTGTTGGGCTGGGAGCCTACGGTGCAACTGAAGGAAGGGTTGGACGCAACGATCCGGTATTTCCGGGCGCTTCAGTCGGAAAGCGCAGCCGGATAACGCGTCTCGCCATCGCACGCGGACCGGGTCAGACCGCCGTGCCGATCAGCGCGACGCCAATCGCCATGAGGACCGCGGCGCCCAGGCGTCGCATCCAGTTGCCTTCCTTCAGGAAAATGAACCCGATCAGCGCCGCAAAGATGACCGAGGTTTCCCGCAGGGCCGAAACCGCCCCAAGCGGCGCAAAGTTCTTGGCGTAAAGCACCAGACCATACGCTGTCATCGAAACCAGCCCGCCCAGAAGACCCGTCATCCATATTCTGGCTGGCAGGTCTTTCAGGGTGGCGCGTTTCCTGACCCCGACAAAACCTGCAATGAACAGGTGCAGAAAGGCCCCCCACGCCCAATAGCTGAGCGTATTGCCTGACAGCCGTACCCCGATGCCGTCAACAACCGAATAGATCGAAATGCAAAACCCGGTTCCCAGCGCGAATCCCAGCGCGCTGCGCCCAACGCCCGAACGCAGCGCGGCCCAGCTGCTCAGCTGAATGCCAACCGCGATCAGGGCGATCCCGCCCCAGGCCTGCCAAGGCAGAACTTCGCCCACCAGCGCCATCGCCCAAAGCGAGACCAGTGCCGGAACAATCCCGCGTGCAATCGGGTAAACCACACTCAGATCGCCATGCTGGTAGGCCTTACTCAGCATGAAGTAATAGCCGAAATGCACGATGGTCGAGAGCAGGATATAGACAAAGCTCTGCGTGTTCGGCAGGGGCAGGACCATCACCATTACCGCCGCTGGCAAGACTTGACCCAACGCGACCAGACCCAGCATCGTGGAGCGGTCCGCCGCCGTTTTCACGATGGCATTCCATACGGCATGCAGCAACGCCGCCGACAGAATAATCAGAGTGACGAACAGGGTCATGCCCGACCTTTCCCGCAGAATACGCGCAACAAGGGTCTTGGGCCCTATTCACTTGGGCGTGGTGTCTGTCAAAACCGGGATTTTTGTCAAGCGGGTTTCCAGTGGTCAAAGTACCGCCACTGTCGGGAATGTGTCCGCAAGCCGCTCCTGGTTTTGTACTGTGCGCCGGTGTCCGGTAAGAAGTTACAACTGCACGTGATCCCGGTTGCAGGCAGCGTGCGACGTTCTAAGATCGTGAACATGAGTTTTGTGACAGACAACCAATTGCCCCTGCTTATCCTGTTTTTTCTGTCAGGATCGATCGGCACCGCCTTTTTGTTCCGCAAACCAGCAGGGCACAGGGCATGGAAACTGGCCGATCTGGTCTGGGTCGTGCTGGGTGGCATCGGCGCATTGGTGGCTGTTTTGGCGGGGCTTTATACGTCGGACAGTTCGCGACTGGATCGCCAGATTGATGTAGCCTACGCCGCAACATTGGCATTCGACCGGGATGCCGCACGGTTTCGTCTGCGTTTCTGCGACCCTGCTTACGATCCGGACACGGCAGTGCTGTGCGACAAGGTTGAATTTCTGTCGGCATCAACTGCCAGCAACTCGGAATTGCCCCTGTTCATCGCCGTAACCAACGAAGTGGCCCCCTTGCAGGGCCTGCACTTCCTGTTCGGAAGTCAGGGCAAAGATGAAATGGACGAGCTGCGGGATATGACGGCCAAAGCTGATGCTTTCGATATCGACCAGTTCCTCGTTTTCACGTCTCTGGACGACAAAACCCAGGTGGCCATCGACAACATGCGCCGCAAGGTGCCCGCGATTGCCGGAGATTATCAGATCCTGGCACAAAGCTATGACGACCTGATCCAGCAAGTCGGCAAGTTGAAGGACGAGTGGGAATACCTGCAGGCCAATGCCCATATTCTGGTTCTGCAAATCGTGGCGCTTTGTCTTGTTAGCTTTGCGGCCCCGTTTCGACTGGGAAAATCTTTGGTCGAGTTGCGCCGGGCGCTTAACGTCGATAGCCCCGCGCCAGCACCCGTGGATCAACCCCCAGAAAATAGCGCAGAAGTGTCCACAAGTTCCGTGCACCCCGCCGAAACCAACCTGCCTGTTCATAGCGCTCCGCGCTCGTAAAGGCACGCGACCCGAGTATCTCGATCCGTGGCAATGCGCGCACCAGCGCGACGTCTTCCATCAAGGGTTGGTCCGGATACCCACCAGCCGCTAGATAGACATCACGCGGAACCAGCAACCCCTGATCTCCGTAAGGTAAACCGAACAGACTGCTGCGCAGATTGGCCCATCCGGCCACCCAGGCCTGCGCAAACCCACGCGCGCGAAAAGCCAACCGAAACGCCGCTGGTGCGTTGGATGGCAGATGGGCGCTTACGCTCTCGGCCCATCCCTGTTGCAGCACGGTATCGGCATGAAGGATTAACAACCATTCACCTTCAGCCTGCGCACACCCCCGGCGCAATTGACCACCGCGTGATGGCTCACCTTTCAGAACAAGCGCGCCAACATCTTCTGCAATTCTCAACGTCTGGTCTGTTGAGCCTGCATCGCTGACGATCAGGTCCCGAATCAACCCGGAATGCACCCCTTCCATCAGGGCTTCAAGGCACGCAGGCAAGGAACCGGCGGCATTCAAGGTTGGAATCACTACAGTGACGGGTGCGGGCACGTCCGATAACCTCTGGTCTTGACTGCAGGACTTCCTATATCACGAGGCCAAAGGCAATGACGAGGACCAAGCCATGCCCACCCGCCGCATCCTGCGCCTGATCGGCTCGGACACCGAAAACTTTCTGCAGGACCTTGTCACCAATGACGTTCGGGGGCTGGGCAATGGGCTTGTTTATACGGCGTTGCTTACTCCACAGGGCAAGTATCTGGCAGATTTCTTTCTGAAACGCGATGACGGTGGCGTGCTGCTGGACGTGGCCGAGCCACTTGCGGATGACCTGATCAAGCGCCTGAACATGTACAAACTCCGCGCGGATGTGGTGATCGAAGGCACGGATCTACATCTACAACGCGGCACAGGTCCAGCACCGGACACCGCCCTGCCCGACCCCCGTCACCCGGATATGGGTTGGCGTGTCTATTCGACAGCCCCAGAAGGCGATGACGGAACCGACTGGGACGCGCTGCGCGTTCGACACTGCATCCCCGAGGCTGGGGTCGAACTGACGCCAGACAGCTATATCCTCGAATCCGGGTTTGAGGCGCTGAACGGCGTGGACTTCAAAAAGGGTTGCTATGTCGGTCAGGAAGTGACTGCGCGCATGAAGCACAAGACCGAATTGCGCAAAGGCTTGCGGCGGGTCTTTGTCGAAGGATCGGTTCCGGTGGGGACTGAGATTGCCGCAAACGGCAAACCCGTCGGCACCCTGTTCACGCAATCAGGCGGACACGGAATCGCGTATCTGCGCTTTGACCGCGCGGGTGCTGACATGTTGGCCGGAGACATCGTGGTTCGCCTGACGGATCAAGCGTAACTTGTTGCCAAATCGGCACGGCCTTATCCGCCGTTTATTTCGTAAAGTTTGAACCCGTTACCCAGCCCTGCCAATGTGTCGGCACAGGGGCAACACGGATACCCGCATGTTTCAGCTTTACTCCGCGATTTGGCGCGCCAGCGCCGGACGGCAGATTGTCCTCATTCTGTTATCCATTGCCATTGCTGCGCTTGCCGCGGTTCCGCTTGAATTTCAACGCGATATTGTCAACCACCTTACGTCCAACGATCTTCATGTCGAAAAGCTGGTTCTGCTGGGCATCGGCATGATGATAGTCATCCTGCTAAGCCTCGCCCTGAAATGGGTTCTGGGTTTTCGCGCGGGTACATTGGGCGAAGACATGATCCGGCTGATCCGGCAACGCTTGCTCTGGCGCGCGACCGACCTGAAGGAAACGGGTGAAAATCTGCGCAAGGGCACCATGACGACCGCCATCTCGGCCGAAGCCGAGGAACTGGGCAAGTTTGCAGGGGGCGCATTTTCGGACCCGGTGGTTCAGGTTGGAACGCTGATCAGCGTGATCGGGTATATATCCTCAACGCAGCCAGGCCTTGGCCTTATCGCGTTTTCCATGATTGTGCCCCAGATCATTATCGTTCTGGTGTCGCAACGCAAAGTGAACACGTTCGTCGCCGAACGCGTCCGCCTTTTGCGCAGCGCCACTGATAGGCTGACCACCGAGGATATCGATGCCGTCGAGCGGGATATCAATGCCCTGTTCGACGACATCTATGACACAAGGCGGCGCATGTTTCTTTGGAAGCTTTCGGCCAAGTTCCTATTGAGCGTAATCAACGGCGCCGGAACCGTAGGTATTCTGATGTTGGGCGGTTATCTGGTGCTGCAAGGAAAGACCGATGTCGGCACGGTGGTGGCCGCGACCAGCGGGCTTGGCCGGATACAGGGCCCGACCGCGTTCCTGATCGCCTTTTACAGACAAGTCAGTGCCAACCGCATCAAATACGAGCTGATGCTAGAACTATTCGGCCCGGACCCCGCGCATTACCGGTACCGCAACAGTGCATAAAAAAGACCGCGCAGCGGCTGCTTGCGCGGTCTGACATTAAAAGCGACGAAACGTCACGCGCGTTCGGAATATTCCATCGTTTCGGTGTTCACGATGATCATTTCATCCTGACCGATGAACGGCGGCACCATGACTTTCACGCCATTATCCAGAATTGCAGGCTTGAACGAGTTCGCGGCGGTCTGACCTTTTACGACCGGCTCGGTTTCGACAATCTTGCAGGTCACTTTCTGCGGCAGCGTCGCGTTCAGCGCTTCACTTTCGTAGAATTCGACAACAATCGTCATGCCATCCTGAAGGAACGGACGACGCTCGCCCAGCAAATCCGCTGGCAATTCAATCTGTTCGTATGTTTCGGCATCCATGAAGACCAGCATGCCATCGGTTTCATACAAGAACTGCTGATCCTTCTGTTCAAGGCGCACACGCTCAACCTTGTCAGCCGAGCGGAACCGTTCGTTCAGTTTCGAACCATTGCGCAGGTTGCGCAGTTCGACCTGCGCGAAAGCGCCGCCCTTGCCGGGCTTCACATGGTCAACCTTGACCGCGGCCCAAAGGCCGTCGTTATGCTCAAGCACATTGCCGGGGCGAATTTCGTTCCCATTTATCTTGGCCATTACATAATTCCTTCACAAACGGTTGATGCGTCAGTTGCGCCTCCTATATCTGGCGGGAACATACCTGACAAGACAACCAAACCTAGTGCTGCACGTGCAGCGAGATATGCAAGTGACGCAACGCAACTATGCATATTAGCTGTATCCGAATCGCACTTTATCGGTCATAAGGACCGTCACGCCGAAAATTGCAAGAGCAAGAAAAACAAGGAAGACGAGATGAGAGATTTCGTTGACGGCACTGCCTTTAACAACGAACAAGGCAATCGTGCTCGCAAACTTTTCGCGGCCGTTGTGTTGGCCGCACTTGATGACGCCATTGCCGATGACAAGAAATATGGCAATGGTCCGGAACAAATTGCCCGTTGGGCGCGCTCACGCGATGGGCGCGAAGTGCTGTCTTGCGCGGGAATCGACCCGAACGAACGGGTTGTCAGCGGACTGATGGAGTTCGTTGGACGTGGCGTGCGGACCTCGGTCGCACTGTCGCGTGAAGAAAGCGAGCGTCGCAATGCCGCTCAGCAGGCTGAAGCTGCCTGATCCAAGGTTGTTTCAACTCAGAAAAAACGCGCTCTGCCATCAGAGCGCGTTTTTCTATGCGTATACCGCCGCGATCCCGATCCCGGGCGTCAAGGTGAATTCGGGGCTTCCCCTGCCCGCCCAAATCGGTTCATCTGCGCCTTGACAGGTAGGAGACAATCCATGGTTCGCGCCATCATGATTCAAGGTACCGGCAGCAATGTCGGAAAATCCGTTCTGGTGGCGGGGCTTGCGCGAGCTTTCACACGGCGAGGTCTTCGGGTTGCGCCCTTCAAGCCGCAGAACATGTCGAACAATGCTGCTGTTACGGAAAACGGTGGGGAAATCGGTCGCGCGCAGGCCCTTCAGGCACGGGCGGCAAGGCGGGCGACACATACCGATATGAACCCTGTATTGCTGAAACCCGAAACAGATACCGGCGCGCAGATCATTGTTCAGGGGCAGCGCGCGGGCACCATGAAAGCCGGTGATTACCGCAAGGATAAATCCAGACTGCTAAGCGCCGCATTGGAAAGCTTTGACCGATTGTGCAGCGACGCGGATCTGGTTTTGATCGAAGGGGCAGGCAGCCCGGCCGAAACAAACCTGCGCAAGGGTGACATCGCCAATATGGGTTTTGCCTGTGCTGCGAATATTCCGGTGATACTTGTCGGCGACATTCACCGCGGTGGTGTGATTGCACAGATCGTTGGCACTCAGGCGGTTCTGGATGACGGCGATCTTGCTCGAATTCGGGGCTTCGCCGTCAATCGGTTCAAGGGGGATGTATCCCTTTTTGACGAAGGGCGCGGTGATATCGCCTCTCGAACGGGATGGCCCTGTCTGGGGGTTGTGCCATGGTTTCAAGACGCCTGGAAGCTTCCGGCCGAAGATATGATGGACATCCGCTCTCACACAGGCGGCACATGCAAGGTTGTTGTGCCACAGCTTGAACGGATGGCGAATTTCGACGACCTTGATCCCTTGTCTGCCGAACCCGGAGTGAGCGTCGAGATCATTCCGGCCGGACGCCCTTTGCCCGGCGATGCCGATCTGGTTTTGCTACCGGGCAGCAAGTCAACCATCGGAGATCTGGCCTATTTCCGTGCACAAGGCTGGGACATCGACCTGTTTGGTCATGTCCGGCGTGGCGGGCATGTGCTGGGTCTTTGCGGTGGCTTTCAGATGCTGGGAAAGACCATTTCCGACCCCGATGGCGTGGACGGTCGACCGGGTAAGGTCGAAGGGTTGGGGTTGCTGGATGTAGACACGGTCATGGGAGGACAAAAGCAAGTTGTTCTGCGTACGGCCCATGCCTTGCCGGACCGAGAGCCGGTCGCCGGATACGAAATCCACATGGGCCATACAGACGGGCCGGATTGCACCAATGCATGGCTTGAGGTCGAAGGCCGCCCTGAAGGCGCGGCCAGCGCAAACGGGCGGATCAAGGGAAGTTATCTGCACGGTATCTTTTCGTCCGACGCATTCCGGGCGCGGTATTTGTCAACGATAGGCGTGACCTCGGACCTGTCCTATGAGGACGGCGTCGAGCAAGCGCTGGACGATCTGGCCGATCATCTGGAGCGCCACATGGACCTTGACCTGCTGTTCAGCCTCGCGCAGTCCCCGCACAGCGGGTAATCGCTACTCCAGATCCTGAGCCGCAAGAGCGCGGGCGATCTCTCGCCTGACCATCTTGCGCACATTTCGTGTAATCCGCTCGCCCATCGTTCCTTGCAGCTCGGCGCGGACAACCTCTGCGATAAGGGTGCGCAGAGCGTCTTCATCCATATCGATCGTCCTGACATTTTCATCGGAATCAGGTTCTTCGGCATCGGCATCAGACACAACAGCCTGAGACGACCGGATGAATTCCGCCTGACCAGATGCGTCTTCGTCCTGTTGAACTGCCTCTGGTTCGTCACCACCGGCAGCATCAATCGACATCGCAGCGGCAAATTCTTCTTCGACATCCCATGGCAGCGCGTGTGACGGTGTGCCCGAATATGCATCCTGGCTGTCACCGTCCGGTTCCCACTGATCTTCTGTTTGCGCAATTGCCGCTTCCAGCGCTTCGATCTTTGCACTCAGGCTGCTTGTTGCATCATCCGACGGAGCGCGTTTCGTCTCGGCGGCTTCTGGCTTGTCCTGGTCAGCGTTCGCAGGTTGCCCCGTCTGAACGATGTCACAGGTGCGTAACAACATGGGCTTGGCGGCATCTGAAACTTCGGCCTCCGACACAGCTTTAGCGGGAATCACCCCCAATTGATCTGGTGTGCTGATGCGCAATGCATCAGTAAGCACCAGCCGCCCCGGCTTTCGTGCTTTAGTCGTTTGATCCGAGACGGTTTTATCACGACTGTCTTCACTGACCAGACGTTTGACCGAAGACAGAACGTCTTCGATCCCTGCTTTCACGACATTATCAGACATTGTTCTCTACCGCTCTATCCTTGGATCGAGTGTAGCCAAACAATCCGCGCCTCACAACAAATAGTATTGTCGATCAGTCCCGGCGCAATGCTTTGAGAACGCGATCCAGATCCTTGCTTTGCTTGCTGACCTGTGCCGGCGCATTCTTGACCAGATTGTAATACAATGTCGGATCATAGATTTGCACCGCCAACCCAAGACGCTCGGCTGTCAGAAGGCCCTGCGCCTGCAACAACTGATAGGCAGCCCGCGACCGTTCGGTGCGCGAAGCGACTTCTGCCAGCTGTGCATCCAGCAAATCCTGCTGTGCATTCAATACATCCAGAGTTGTTCGCGCGCCCAGAGTCGCCTCTTCCCGGATGCCATCAAAAGCCACTTGCGAGGCGTTAACGCGCTCAGTTGATGCCCTCAGGCTGGCGCTGGCCGCCTGAAACGCCGCATACCGGTCGGTCACACCCTGCGTGATGTTCTTTTGAACGTTCAGCAGATTCGCACGCGAGGCATCCCGGCTGGCCATTGCGCGACGCACATTTGCCGCCAACCGGCCACCCGCGTAGATAGGTTGTGTGAAGTTCAGCGACACGGTCGCGTCGTTCACATAGTCATTATTGTCATAGCGCTCGGACACGCCAGCATCGGCATTCAGGCTGACATTCGGCCCAAGGTTTGCCCGCTGTTGCTGCACGACCAGATCAAACGCCCTGACCTGATGCTGAGCCGATAGAATGGCCGGGTGGTTGCGTTGCGCCAGATTCACAGCTTCTGCTTCGGAACGCGGCAGATTGGGCAGGCTCGGCTGACCAGCCGTTCGCCCCGGTGCCTTTCCGACTGCATTCACGTATTCGGCCTGCGCAATGCTCAATTCACCGCGTGCCACCGCCAGATCCGCCTGAGAGCTTGCCAGCTGTGCTTCGGACAACGCGACGTCGGTCCTGGTCACTTCACCAACTTCGAAGCGGTCATTCGACGCCCTAAGTTCCTCTGCCGACACATCCACGTTGTTCTGGCGGATCGCCACGGTCTCTTCCTGCAGCAGAACGCCCAGATAGGCATTTGCTGCGCGAATAAGTACCTGTTGTTCAATATCAATCAGGGTTTGCCGGGTCGACAGCACCGTTTCCTGCGCCGACTGCTTGCCTAGTACAGACGCGCCACCATCATACAAAAGCTGGCTCAGCGTCAGGCCCGAAAAGAACCGCGACGGTTCGTTTGTCGTCACGACATTATTGACCCGCGAACGGGTGTAATCCTGGCTGACCTGCACGGTCCAGTTGATGATTGGCCGCAACGCAGAAAGCGCAATGGCCACATCTTCATCCGCCGCGCGCAGCAACGCCCGGTTCTGTTCAAGCAAACCACTGGTGTTATACGCGCCGATGAACGCATCCGTTATGTTGTCTGCCCACGCTGCACGCCCTGGCATCACGCTCATGGCAAGTCCTGCGGTCACAGCAAACGCCCTGACCAGCTTACCTGTCGCCGAACCACGCATACCAAAATCCTCTCAAACGAAATTACACTGCCCTGCAGGCAGTTTGCGGCCTTCTTTTCAACTAATCAAGGCGATAGAAAAATCTATCGGCGGACTATAGCGAAAATGCACACTCTGCCGAAAAACCTTCCAAAACCGGCGCATTGGCATTGAACACATCACGCCAACTGACGCGGCCCCCGGTTTTTCGACCAATCCGAACTGTACCCAGGTTGCCGTTGACAAACAGGCACACGATCCGACCGTGGTCCTTGAGTTGATCCAACAGGGCATCGGGCACCTGCTCGACACCGCCCTGCACCATGATTGCATCATAGGGACCGTGTTCCGCCACACCCTGTTCCAGCGCGCCAACGTGAATGATAGCGTTAAGCACTTCGGCTTCGGCCAAGAGGTTTTGCGCCTCGGTTGCAAGGGTTTCGTCGCATTCAACACCCACGACCAACTCAGCCATCCGTGCGGTAACAGCCGTGGAATACCCCATTGCCGGAGCGATATCTAAGACCATCTCATCCTTGGATATGTTCAACACGTCCAGCATTTTAGCCAGGGTCCGCGGCTCCAGCATGCTGCGCCCGCCACCCAGATCAATCAGGCCGTCCACATAGGCCGCCTCGCGCTGAGAATCGGGTACGAAGCTTTCGCGCGGAACACTCAGCATCGCCTCAATGATCGGGAACTTGGTGACGTCAGAGGGGCGGATCTGTGTATCAACCATTGTGCGGCGCCGGGCTGCGAAGTCAGTCATTGGATATCTCGTCTCATTCCCAAAGATGTCGGGCTTGTGCCATATCCTGAACCTTCCAGCAACGCCCCTGTTGCCGCAACCTGAATCTTGATCACCTCCTTGGGCGTGGACTTCGGCAAATTTCGATCTTGCCGGCAATTTCGCGCGCAATCCACTGGACGCCCCAGAGGAAAGCTGTTAAAAACCCAGTCACACCACGGCAAGTATTTGATTTTACTTGAAAAGGCGAGTTGGCGGAGTGGTGACGCAGCGGATTGCAAATCCGTGTACACCGGTTCGATTCCGGTACTCGCCTCCAACAACATCCTAATCGCTGACTTGGCCCCGCAGTACGCGCGTGTGACGCTTGGTATTTTCAGACGTTCATGGCCCGCGATTCTGTCGAACTGCGGGCCAGATATGGCGTGTTTTTTCGGATCACCTTCCTACCTCTGCTCGTTCACGGGGCGCGATGTAGTCTGGTGTTTGCCTTACCCTCAGGCGCGCCCTTGTGGCACAACCTCGTATCCCGGCTCTTCCGGCTCATCATCCGTCATTTCGGCTGGAAAGCCCGGGGCGGTGATATCCAGGCCGGTTGCCTCTTCCAGCCGTTTGATAATATTTGGTGAAAGCTCGCGTTCGCCATAGCGCGCGATACCATCGTTAAAGATGCTGATCATCACCGGGTTTATTTCCAGCGGCACCCCGGCGCGGTCGGCGACCTCCTGAAACAGACCGATATCCTTCTTCACCAGATCCATGGTGAAGGAAATATCGCGCGACCCGTTCAGGATGACCTGACTTTCGGTTTCGTGCACGAAGGACGTGCCGGACGAGATTTTGATCGCCTCATAGGTCGTGTTCAGATCCATCCCAGCAGCCTTTGCCGTAACCAGTGCTTCGGCACAGGTGATCAGGTTGGCGGTGGCAAGATAGTTGGTCATCACTTTCAGCACCGACGCCGAGCCCAGTTCACCGGTGTGCAAAACCCGGCGGCCCATTGTCGTCAGGAACGGCAGAATTCGTTCAAACGTTTCCCGGTCGCAGCCCGCAAAGATCGAGATATTGCCCGTCGCGGCACGGTGGCACCCGCCAGAAACCGGGCAATCGACGGCCGCACCGCCGCGCGATATGACTTCGGCACCCAGGCGTTTGACTTCCGCCTCGTCTGTGGTCGACATCTCCATCCAGATCTTGCCGGGGCCCACTTCGGGCAACATCTCCTGCATGACTGCGTCCGATGCTGCCGGAGACGGCAGACAGGTGATCACCGCATCGCAATCGCGCATCAACTGGGCGGGCCCCTCTGCCGCCTTTGCGCCTTTGGCGACAAACTCGGCCACCAGATCCGCGTTCAGGTCATGCACAGTCAGATCAATACCGTTGCGCAAAAGGGATCCCGAAAGCTTGCCGCCTACGTTACCCAGACCGATAAATCCCACTTTCATATGACGCATCTCCAAGTTCGTCGTTTTCCCGTCATGCGACCATATACCGAACACGTTCTTCATGCCGCCGAACGACGCCTACAGGTCGCTTTTTTCACCTTGGCTTATTTGTTGCGCGCGAACCGCTTGACAAGCGGGTCAGCGGTGCCGCATGTCCCTGTCGTTGGTGTCGGCGACAGCCGATGAAAAGGGAATGCGTCAACGGTTCATCCGCCAAACGCAGCCGCCCCCGCGACCGTGACCGGAGAGGATGCCCAATGCCACTGGCCTGTGCCGGGAAGGCGGGACATCCGACAGAGCGACCGCTCTGGCATCCGCAAGCCGGGAGACCTGCCAACACCCGAAGTTGAAACCGGGCGGGGTGTTCCGGTGTCGGGTCCATGTGCAGACGTGGTGCCCGCATGAAACCCCGTCCCCCGCGAAGAGGATTTGGGGGGATGAGAGACATGACCGAGACCGCACCGGTAGAGCTACTGGTTTGCACGACTTGCCGCCGGGGTCTGCCCGTCGAGGATGACGCCGAACGACCCGGCACATTGTTGCACAAGGCCCTGGAACAGGCTGCCTTGCCAGATGGTATCACTCTGAAACCTGTCGAATGCCTTTCGAACTGCGATCAGGGCTGTTCCATCGTTCTTCGGGGCGGGCCGGATCGCTGGACCTTTGTTTACGAGAACCTGAACGAAATCGATCACGTCGATGTCATCATCGATGGTGTGACCAAGTATCTGGCCACAGACGATGGTCTGGTGAAGTGGCGCGACCGTCCTGAACATTTCCGCAAAAACTGCGCCTCGCGCATTCCCCCGATTGGAGGCTGAGATCATGTCGAACCTAGAAAAACTTCCCGTCACCGTGATCACCGGCTTTCTGGGCTCGGGCAAAACCACGCTGGTGCGCCATCTGATGCAGAACCCGCAGGGAAAGCGGCTGGCGATTGTTGTTAACGAGTTTGGAGATGTGGGTGTTGATGGCGACATTCTGAAATCCTGCGCAATACCGGATTGCCCTGCGGAAAACATCATGGAACTGGCAAACGGCTGCATTTGCTGCACCGTGGCTGATGATTTCATCCCGACCATCGAGGCGCTGATGGCGCTGGAACCGCGCCCGGATCACATCCTGATCGAAACATCCGGCCTTGCACTGCCCAAACCGCTGCTGAAAGCATTTGATTGGCCTGATATCCGTTCGAAAATCACTGTTGATGGCGTGATCGCGCTGGCCGATGCCGAGGCCGTGGCCGCCGGTCGCTTTGCTCCGAACGTTGAAGCGGTGGATGCCCAACGGCTGGCTGATGACTCGATTGATCACGAAACACCCTTGTCCGAGGTGTTCGAGGATCAGATCTCGTGCGCGGATATCATCCTGCTGACCAAGCCCGATCTGGCAGGTCCCGAAGGTGTCGCGAAAGCTAAACAGATTATCGCCGCCGAGGCGCCGCGCCCGCTTCCCGTCGTCGAGGTCGCAGAGGGTGTCGTCGACGTGCGTGTCGTGCTTGGCCTTGAGGCTGCCGCCGAAGATGACATGGACGCCCGCCCGTCACATCACGATGGCCATCACGATCATGAGCATGACGATTTCGAAAGCATCATCGTCGAGTTACCGGAACAGACCGACCCGGCGGAACTGGTAGCCAGGATTGAACGTCTTGCATCTGAGCTGAATATCCTGCGCGTCAAAGGCTATGCCGCCGTCACAGGCAAACCGATGCGCCTGCTGGTTCAGGCTGTCGGCGCGCGGGTTCGTCACCAATACGACCGCCCGTGGGAGCCCGGTGAAGAGCGCCGCTCGCGCCTGGTCGTGATTGCCGAGCATGACGACATCAAAGAGGCCGAGATCCGTGATATCCTCGTGGGTGTGACCGAGGTTGCCGAGTAAGTCATGCACGTCGTCTTTCGCGAAAGCCACGGGCTCGAGGAAACCGAGACCCCAACCGATCTGGGCCAAAGCCCGGCTGATCTGGTTGTGCTGTCCTTTTCCGACAGTGACCTGGGCGCTTTCGCGGCGGGCTGGCATCGCGGCGGCGGACCTGAGGGGCGGATGCCCACGATGCGGCTGGCCAATCTTGCAGCACTGAAACACCCCCTGTCCGTCGACACCTATGTTGAACAGACACTTGAAGGCGCAAAGGGCATCCTGATCCGTCTGATCGGTGGCGTGCCCTATTGGTCTTACGGATTGCAACAGGTTCTGGCACTGGCGCAGGCCAAAGGCATCGCTCTGGCCGTTTTACCGGCGGATGGGCGCGAAGACACTCGGTTGGATGAGTATTCGACCCTGCCCCTCTCGACCCTGCGGCGGCTGGCACATCTGTGTGACACCGGCGGCGAAGTCGCCGCGCAGGCCGCATTGGCCCAGATGGCGTTGGCAGCAGGGCTTTATGCCGGGCCGGTGATGGGCGCGAAAACCCTACCCGAATGCGGTGCGTGGTGCCCGGATCAGGGTGTCGTCCCGGTGGATTCCGCGTTCGATAACGATGCGAAACGCATCCTTGTCACCTTCTACCGCGCATATCTGACATCCGCAGACACCGCCCCGGTCGCGGCCCTGATCCGCAGCCTGCGCGCCCGCGGGCTCCAGGCGGTGGGTCTGTTTGCCCCGTCACTCAAGGCACCGGTCGCTGCCGACTGGCTCAGGGAACAGGTCGTTGCCCTGAGACCATCGGCGATCATCAACGCCACTTCATTCTCGGGCAAGGGCGCATCCGGCACGTCGCCTCTGGACGCAGCGGATGTGCCGGTGTTTCAGGTCGCCCTCGCCACCTCGCGACGCAAGGCCTGGGCCGAGGCGGAACGCGGCCTTTCACCCGCCGACCTCGCCATGCACGTGGTATTGCCCGAAGTGGACGGGCGAATATCGGCAGGCGTTGCCTCCTTCAAAGAGCCGGGCAAGCGCGATCCGCAACTGGAATACTCGCGTTTTGCGCATCGGGCCGAGCCGGACCGGATCGAGGCGATCATCGACCGGGTATCGGGCTGGCTTGCCCTGAATGACAAACCAAAGGCAGATCAGATTCCCGCATTGGTGCTGTCCACATATCCGGGCAAAGACTGGCAAATGGCCCATGCGGTCGGTCTCGACGCACTGGCCTCGGCTGAGGCGATGTTGTCTGATCTTTGCGGTGAAGGCTACAACATCGCGGCTGGCGAACCAATTGCCGACACACTCTTGGACGCCCGGATATCGTGGCCGCTTGAGGATTATCTGAGCGCACTCGCTGAATTACCCCAGACCCTGCGCACCGATCTGCACACCGTATGGGGCAATCCCGAGCAAGACCCAACTTTCGCTCATGGCGCGTTTCACTTCACGGCTTTGCGACGCGGCAAGGCACTGGTCGCACTGCAACCAGAACGCGGAACACCCGAGCTGCGGGATGACGACTATCATGACCTCTTGCGCACCCCGCGCCACAGTTATGTCGCCTTCTATTTGTGGCTGCGCAAAGGTCTAGGAGCGGATGCGCTGATCCATATCGGTGCGCATGGAACGCTGGAATGGCTGCCCGGCAAATCAGTTGCCCTATCGGCAAACTGCTGGCCCGAGGCGCTGATCCGTGACCTGCCGGTGATCTACCCGTTCATCGTCAACGACCCGGGCGAGGCCGCGCAGGCCAAACGCCGGATCGGCGCGGTGACTCTGGGCCACATCCCGCCTCCCATGAAAGAAAGCGGAACGCCGGATCGGATGGTGCGGCTGGAGGCCCTGCTGGACGAGTTCTCAAACGCGGACGGCCTTGACCCCAGACGCCGTGACCGGTTGCAGGAAGATATCCGGGATGAGGCGCAAGCCATTGGGCTGGAGCACGATCTGGGCCTGAACCAGGCCACCA